>JABGQJ010000382.1 GCA_018648945.1 Victivallales bacterium | reverse complement strand
AAGGAGGTCGCTCGCAAGAAGAATCTTTACTGGCATCTCCCCATGAACCTCACCCTCACCATGGAGGCCCGCCCGCCTCTGATCCGCTGGGCCGGCGTCGATGGCCGCGAACCAGATCCCGAGAACTGCACCCCCGACGGTTTCCCCACCGAGATGGAAGTGGACTACGTGCGCAGTTGGGTACGGGACGAATAGCACAGAAGTCAAACAGGAGGCCAGCACATGGCACCGCCAAACAAGGGCAAAGGTGGCAGGAAAGCCCCGGCCAAGAAGAAGCTAACTGCCGCAGACAAGCGTATCACTGTGCCGTGCTCCGCTACCGCGCTGGCAGGCTACGGGCAACTCAAGACGCCAGTACCAACGACGCCCTTCGACCCCAAGGGTGCCTGGCGGCAATCCTACTTCATCTGGATGACCGGCGGCACGTGGCAGTGCTACCGTGGCATGTTGACGTTTGAGCGGACCCCGAAGGAGAACGGCATCGTTGCGCTTCGCGTCAACCAGCGGTTCCTGGCCGACCGGATGCGGTCCATCCATGAGATGAGCGTCACGATTCTATGCCGGGCGGACTCGCTGGGCACCCCACTGAGCTGGCAGCTGCGATCCCGCATGTTCGACTCCAAGACCGGCAAGGACTTCGCCAACGGCACCGTCAGACAGACAGGGAAGGCCGTCCCCGAAGCCATTGAGATCACCACGAACGGAGTAAAGACAACTCACAAGGTGGCCGGACCGTGGACCTCGAACTGGTCGCTGTTCGAGGCCGTGCAAAGGGCGTCGGCCGACCCGGCTCGCTTCACGCTCCTGGAGGATCTCGACACAGTGAAGCCCGCTCACCGGCTCCATCGCCGAGGCGAGGAGACCCTCACTTTCGCTGGCAAGGAGGTCCGGGCCACTCGCTACGACCAGATCGGCCAGGGCTGCCTTCCCCGGGTCTACTACGTGGACGGGACGGGACGTCTGATTCTGACCCACACCGCCCTGCGGGCCTACATCCTCGATGCAGACGTTGCGGAAACGCACCGGAAGAAACTCGCACTCTTCGCCAAGAGGGAACTGAAATGACTGCGAAACACACCCTCGGCCAGGGCACTGCCAGCCTATCTCGGCGCCGCTTCCTGAAATACGGTGCGGCGACCTCGGCGGCCGTCACGGCCGGGCCGGCCCTGTCGGCGCCGGCGAAGCAGGCCAAGCGTCCGAACTTCTTGTTCATCATCACCGATCAGCAGGGCCTCGACACGCTCTCATCCTACGGTTGCCCTGGCATTCGCACGCCCCATCTCGACCGTTTGGCGGCGCGCGGCGTTTCATTCATGGAATCCCACTCCACCAACCCGGTCTGTTCGCCTGCCCGCAGCAGCCTCTTCACCGGTCGGACAGCTTCCGAGACCGGGGTCATCAAGAACGGACTGGCCATCCGCCAGGATGTCCCGAACATGGGCCAGTGGTTGGGCAAGAGAGGCTACGATCCGGTGTACGTGGGGAAATGGCATGTTCCGCAGAGCTACACGGTCCATATCCCCGGCTTCACGGTGATTCCCGCTGGCAACAACGGCGCGGGCACGCTGCTCGACCGCTCGGTCTCAAGGGGCTGCCAGGGCTTCCTGCACAATCGGGGAAACGAAGGCAATCCGTTCCTTCTCGTCGCCTCCTTCCTGCAACCCCACGATATCTGCCAGTGGACGTCCATGCACAAGACGGCGCCGGACGTCCTGCCATTCCCTCAGATCGCGGACGAGCTGCCACCCCTGCCACCCAACTTCGCCTTCGATCCCCGCGAACCGCAGAAGGTTGCCAAGCAACGGGCGCGGCAGAAGACCAACTGGAGCAAGCAACAGTGGCGCTACTACATCTGGGCCTACTACCGGATGGTGGAGGAGGTCGATGCCGAGATCGGGCGCGTCCTGCAAGCCCTGGAGGACTCGGGACAGGCGGAGAACACGGTTGTCATCTTCACGTCCGACCACGGCGAAGGGAGGGGGCGGCACCAGATGATCGTCAAGAACTACCTCTACGAGGAAGCGGTCAAAGTGCCGCTGATCGTCTCGTGTCCGGGGCGCATACCCGAGGGGGTCAAGGATACGACGCACCTGGTGACGGGGAACGACATCATGCGGACCGTCTGCGACTACGCGGGAGTCGAGCCTCCGGAGGGAGTCTACGGCGGCGACCTGCGCCCGCTGCTGGAGGGCAGGAATACGGAGTGGCGCGAATTCGCTCTGGCCGAAGTCAACCTCAGTGGTCCCCAACCCGGCTACATGCTCCGCACTCCGGATCACAAGTACATCACCTACCACGGCGATCCCGTCGAGCAGCTGTTCGACATGAGAAGCGATCCTGGCGAGACCAAGAATCTCGCGGGCGAGGCCCGTCATGCAGATACGCTGAACGCCCATCGCAAGCTGCTCCGCGAACAGTGGGCACGGCTCGACTTTGCCCCCAACGCCCCGAAACCCGGCCAACCAGGCTGATGGGGAAGGCTAGAGAGATGACAAGACCACTCCCGGCTCTGCTGCCACCTGAGAAGCCGACCGACCGCCCCTTCAGTGCGGCCATGCACCGCCTGTATGACGTGTGGAACCCTCTGGAGGACAGAGGCAATCCGCTCTTCAGCAACTTCAGATACACGCCCCTCCAGGGCTTCCCGCAGGCAGGCAATGTGTCGCGGCGGGATCCGTCGAAGGTGCTGCGCATCAAGGGCACATACTATGTCTGGTACACGCGCCGGCTCACCGAGATGCCACCAGCGGGTGCAGAGCTGGCGACCGATGCCGTCCCGTCGGTGGATTGGGACCTCTCGGAGATCTGGTATGCGACCAGCGCCGATGGATTCACCTGGGATGAGCAAGGCCCAGCGGTCAGACGTCCGCCCAAGCCAGGCTACGGCTGGCGGTCCGTTGCGACGCCCGACATCCTTGTGTGGCAGGGCAGATACTACCTGTATTACCAGGGGTTCAACGAGATTCCAGGGCTACAGGGAGATCGCGCCGCGACGACAGTCGCCGAGGCCGACTCGCCGACAGGACCATGGCGGCCCCTTGGTGACGTGGTGGTTGATTTCGGCAAGGAGGGCGAATGGGACAGTGGTGCCATCCACGATCCCTACCCGCTCGTCTACAAAGGCAAGATCCACCTCTACTACAAGGGCTCCCCCGGCAAGAACGGGCGCGATGGCACGCTCGTCCGGGCCCAGGGAGTGGCCATTGCCGACAGCCCGTTGGGGCCATTCACCAAGCATCCGCTGAACCCCGTCCTGAATTCCGGCCACGAGACCTGCCTGTTCCCCTACAAGGAAGGGATTGCCGCCATCGTCAGCCTGGATGGGCCGGAGAAGAACACGCTGCAGTACGCGCCCGACGGCATCAGTTTCGATCCTATGGCGCACCTTCAGGTCTGCCCCTTGGCGCCTGGGCCGTTCGTGCCCGACGCATTCGCGGACAACGGCGATGGGCGTGGCATTACCTGGGGGCTCAGCCACATCACCTCCGACGGCGAACCCACTATCTACTCGGTGCTCACCCGGTTCGACTGCGACTTTCACCGCGATGTGGACCGTCCCATGTTCAAGCACAACAACCTGCGATTCAACGAGGCCACCTACTTCCAGAAACGCGTCGGGTTGCCGGACTGGCTGCGCACGAGAGTCAGTAGCCCGGATTACAGCGATCCGTTCGAGGATGGTGAGGCTGGCGAGAAGGTCGAGGCGGCAGCCGGCAAGCCCTTCCCCGGCGTGATGCCAAGCAAGCGGCCCGAACGCCCGATGAGCAAGGCCTGGGCGCGGATGTATGATGTCTGGGGACCACACGAGGACCGCACGAACGAGTTGTACTCCAACTTCAGGTACTCGCGACTCCAGGGCCTCACACGGGAAGCCAACGTCTCCCGGCGCGACCCGTCGAAGATTATCAAGGTCGGCGACACCTACTATGTCTGGTACACCTGTCGCCGTTCCGTCTGCGCCCCAGTCGGCCAAGCCAAGGCCACTGCCGAACACCCCGCGACCGATTGGGACCTTGCCGACATCTGGTATGCGACCAGCCTGGATGGCCGGACTTGGCAGGAACAGGGCCTGGCCGTGAAGCGTCCCAGCAAGCCGGCGACCGGCTGGCGGTCCATCTGCACGCCGGACATCCTGGTCTGGGAGGGGAAGTACTACCTCTACTTCCAGGCCTATAGCGAGGTCTGTTCCGGCAACGCCTACTGCCCCGTTCGCGTCGCCTGGGCCGAGCGCCCCGATGGTCCCTGGACGTTGGCCGATGGGAACGCGGTCGAGCCCGGTCCCGCAGGGTCGTGGAACAACATCAAGATCAACGATCCCTACCCAATCGTCTTTAACGGCAAAATCTACCTGTACTACAAGGGCGCGCCGCTAGAGAAAGGCCCCGAATACATCCTGCGCATGCAAGGCGTGGCAACCAGCGATGATCCGCTTGGGCCGTTCGTGCACTCGCCCCTCAACCCGGTCCTAAACTCGGGACACGAGACCTGCATCTGGCCGTGGCAGGACGGCGTTGCTGCCTTGGTCTCACTCGATGGGCCGGAGAAGAACACGGTCCAGTTTGCCGCCGATGGCGAGAACTTCGAGCCCAAGTCGCTCATCCAAGTCCCCCCGGTTGCGCCCGGGCCATTTGTGCCCGATGCATTTGCGGACGATGGTGACGGTCGCGGCTTCACCTGGGGTCTGTGCCATGTCAACCCGGACGGCGGCGGGGCAACGAACGAGTCCATTCTCGCCCGCTTTGACTGTGACCTCAGCCTCGATGTGGACAGGCAAGTGTTCAAACGCAACAATCTCCGCTTTGACGAGGAGACATATCTCCAGCGCAGCCTGCGTTTGCCCGACGGCATGCGGAAGCTGATCGAGCGGGAGCGCGAGACCGTCGACAGAGACACCATTGGGACGGACGGACCATGATGAACAGGATGACACATGCAGTCGCTGCCGCCCTGTTGGCAATCGCTGCCGCTAACGCCGGACCGATCAGTGATGCGATCCGGCGCGCCAAGCCGGGCGAGGTCATTGAGCTCAAGGGCGGACGCTACAGCGAGGCCATTGCGCTCGATGGACTGCGCAAGCAGGGCAAGCCGGTCACGGTGTGCGCGGCCGCCGGCGAACGAGTGGTCTTCGACGGCACCGTGCCGATCACGGCCAAGTGGACCCTCTGGCGAGACGGCATCTACAAGGCCAAGCTCGATCACGATGTGTGGCAACTGTTCGCTGGGGACAAGCTCGTCTATCTCGCACGCTGGCCCGACGCATCGTTCGAGGATGGCTCCATCTGGCGCATGGCCCGCAGTTGCCGAACCGCCGACGGCGGCTACAGCAAACGCAAGAAGACCTTCACGGGCAAGAGCCGCCTTGGCTTGCTCTACGACGACGGCTTCAAGTCGCACTCCAAGGCCGGGTTCCACGAGGGCGACAGCCGGTACGATGTCGGCGACCAACCGGGATCCCTGGCTGATTCGGGCAGGGACTTCACGGGCGCGGTGGCCGTACTGAACATCGGTCACTGGCTCACCTGGGCGCGTCCGATCACCAAGCACAGCAGGGGCGCGGACCACTTCTCCTACGACTCTGCCGGGATCAAGGAGAGCATGTGCAAGCAATACTCGGCATACTACATCTATGGTCTGCCCGCCCTCGACCGAGCCAACGAGTGGTGGTTCGATGCGGCAACCAAGACGGTCTACTACATGCCACCCGAGGGAGCTGATCCCAACACCATGGAGTTGCGGGCACGGTGCCGCGACTACGCATTGGAGCTCAGCAAGTGTGCCAACATCCGGTTCGTCGGCATCGACTTCTTCGCGGCGGGGTTCTTCCTCGACCTCTGCGACGACATTGCCTTCGAGAACTGCCGGTTCGACTATCCATCCACCCACAAGTTTGGGCTCGGCGAGTATGGCTGGTTTCGGGATTGGGCGACGCCGGCAACCCGCAACCGCGCAGCGAGCGTCTTCCGTGGTGAGCGGAACTCCTTCATCAACTGCGAGTTCCGCCGGCCCAACGCCCCGGTGTTTCTCAGTGGCAGGCGTATGCTGGTGGAGAACTGCCTGTTCGAGGACATCGAGTGGGACGTCAACAGCAATGGGGCCTCGGGCACCATCGTGCTCGGCGAAGGCAGCACCATTCGCCGGTGCACCCTCCGCCGCGCCGGCAATTCCGAGGGCATCCGCCCGAAGGAGCCTGGGACACTGATCGAACTGAACCGCGTCAGCGATGTGGGCAACCTCCAGCACGACGGGGCCGCAATCAACGTGGGCACCACCCGGCATATCGGTACTCGTGTGGTCCGCAACTGGGTGTACGACTGCAACCGCCAAGGCGTCCGTTTCGACTATAGCGGCACCGGCATTCTGCGGCCCGATGGCAAGGTCCACGGCGACGGGCTCTACCTGCGCAACGTGACCTGGAACACGCAGCCGAACCAGGTGAAGGGCGACCGCCATGTGGTCCTGAACAACACCATCGTCAGCTGCAATCGCTACCCAGACCCCAAGGCCGAGGCCATGAACATGAGTGTCCAGGGTTTCAAGGCCATGCACGAGATCGAGGGCAACGCCGACAGCCTGACGCGCAACAACATCGCCAATCTCACCCATCGCTCCTGGAACCTGAAGGGCAAGACTCGGACCCGCAAGGACGGCTACGAGCAACCGGGCGCCTATGTGTTGCCGGGGGTCAACGACCACAACCTGCGCCAGCCCGGTGCCGCCTACACCTACCTGCGGGATCCCCAAAACCACGATTTCCGCCCGAAGCGGAACCCAAAGGTGGTCGATGCCGGTGCCGTTGTGAGCAAGGGCGAGATCAAGAGCCCCATCGTCCAGTTCGCTGGCCTGAGACACTTGGGCAAAGCCCCGGACATTGGGGCCTACGAGCATGGGGCCAAGCGCTACTGGATCCCCGGCCGCCAGGGACCGACTGCGACGAGTCCCGTGCCTCGCGATGGCGCGGTTGATGTGCCACTGGACGCGGACCTCATGTTCCTGGAGGCCTATCGCTGCACGAAACACGAGGTCCACTTCGGCGAAGCACCCGACAAACTCCTTCCCATCGCAGAGCTGAACGATGCCACGACCAACATCGTGCGGCCTCCAGCTCTGCAAGCGGGCAAGACCCACTTCTGGAAAGTGGTCAATGGCAACCAATCCTCGCCAGTCTGGAGCTTCGCCACCCGTCAGTAAGCCCCGTCCTCAGGTTTGCGTGCCCGAGTGGGGTCGAATCGGCGAGACGCGGCTTCCGCCGCACGACCTCATTTCTTCTGCGGCGAGAGGATGCGCACATTGTCGATGTAGAGCTCAGCCGGCTGGTTCTCAAAGAAGAAGAAGAGGACCGAATCGGCGCCCCGCCGCAGTTTCTTTCTGACCCCCTTACCATCCGCC
>JABGQJ010000381.1 GCA_018648945.1 Victivallales bacterium | reverse complement strand
TAACACACCGCTTTAGAATATCAACCCAAAAACGAGAATCGCCGCCACCACGAGCGCTCGTCCTTCCCCTGCTTTCCCCCCAAGAATCCAAAATCATAAATCCCCAATCTCCAATCACTCCTCAGGGTCCCTCAACGCGCACAGGAGTGGCGAAGGTGACCGTGAGATCGAGGTGGAACCTCTCTCCGGCCTTGACCTCCCGGCCCGGATCCTGCATGATCGCGGGGAAGCGGACCTCGAAGACTGGTTGCTCCCACTGCCGCAGATCCTGGACCACCACGTCGGTGGCAGCGCGCAACTCGATGGTGACCGCCTCGGGCTTGCCCTTGGCTAGCTCAATCTTGGCGCCTTGTCCGCTCCAGAGCTGGAACTTCCCCTTCTGTTGCTCCTTGGGGAGCCCCACAAGCTTTGGGTCGTCGCGGACTTGCGGGATCAACACCTCCTTGCCGGCATAGGCCTCCACCGGGAGGTACAGGGAGAACTGGAGCCCGCTGACCTTCATGTCCTTGCTCATGGTCAGGTCGTAGTCAATCTGGACCCCCTGACTGAGGGGCTTCACCGTCTGGATGTAGCGGATGGTCCCGCCTTCGGTCTTCGGGACCGCCAGCGTGCCGATGAACTGCTTCCCAGCCTTGTCTGGCAGGTCGCTGGCCTCCGCCTTGGCTTCCTTCTGCGGGGCGTGCGTCCATCCGGCACCATGGGCACTCAGCTCGACCATGCCCACGGCCGCCTCGCCCCGGCTGATTTCGAGAATGCCGGATGGGCCCAGCTTGATCGTTGTCGCGTCCTGGGACCGGGACACGCCCGTACTGCCCAGAAACACTGCCAGGGCCAGGGCAGACAATCCACGTGCGAACCTGCTCATGGGATGACCTTTCACTGTTGCACGACCTCAAAGGGAATGGCTGGCAAGACACCAAGGGACACCCGACTCGGAATCCCCTTCATGTCACCGTCGGCGCCCGCCTTCGGCTCGATGGACGCCTCAATGATGGCGTTCGCGACATCCCCCTTCCAGGCGATGTTCCGATCCGCCTGCAACGTCAGAGTGATGCCCGAGGGCACCACCGTTGCGTCCCGGAGCGTCACGCCCCGGGGCCGATTGGCAATCTGAAACCGCACCGACGAAAGGGGCGTGCCGCCGCCGTCCGGAAGCATCTGCGGGGCATCGATCCGTACCTGAGCAGTTCCCCCCAACGGAATCTGGACGGGAGTGGCAAGAGCGAGCGTGGTCCCGGAGAGGATCGGGCGCCAGACGGTCGGCACGGGTCTGGAGCCCGTGACCGCAACCAGAAGCTCCTCCCGGGGAACGAGAAAGCGCCACAGGAACGCCTGCATCATGTCCTCCGCCGGCACCACCGCGCGACGAATCTCCGTCTCCCCCACGTTCGCTTGGCCTGCCAGCCGAATCGCCAGCACCTGCCGGGGGACCCCTCGCGGCACGCTGAGTCTCATTACGACCTTCTCCTTGTCGGCAGGGATCTTCGTATTGCTCAGCTTGAAGCCCTCCGGGGCATCGACTAGGGCTACGTTCACCTCTCCCTTGAAGCCCTCCTTCCGCAGCACATGGACGGTGCACGATGCGGCGCCCCCGCCGGACACATTGATCGCGGAGGGAACCAGCCGCAGGGCAAAGTCGGGCTGCCCGGGCCTGATCCGCAGACGGTAGGCATGGGCCTCGCTGCCCTGTCGCTGGGCATCCGAAAGAGAAAGCGTGTATGCCCCGTCCTTGGGCAGTTTGAGCAGGATCTGGGAGTCGGCCTGGTGGGTGACCAGACCCATCTCGCGGTCCTTGTAGTCATCGTTCACAGCCACCTCAACCCCCTCCGAATCAACCAATCGCAGCACGGAGTCAAGGGGAGAGTTGAGGCGACGGGCCAGCACTTCGGCCACGACGGCCTGACCGGCCCGGCCGGCGAAACGGAACGCATCGACGTCACCGGGCCGATCGATGCGACCGTTGACTGTCTGGGGGAAAGCCACCTGCTGGGCCTGGTCGGATTCGGTCTCGGCCACCTCGGGCCAGGCATCGACGACGTAGCGAACTTCGCTACAGAATCCCTGCTCCAGCCCCACCGTCGCCTGCCGAATGGGAGTGGCAGATGGGCGGGTGTCGAGAGACACAGCCGTGGCGGGCATGTTCCAGCCCTGAGCCGTGCTGGTTGCGGCAGTCCCGACTTGTGCGCCAAGCGGGAAAGCCTGCGTGACAAGCGGGAACTCGCCGACGGCGATACGATAGACGAAGTCATCCCGCCCCCGGTAGATGGCGTCACGGACCACGAGATCGTAGACTCCGTCTGCAGGCACGTCGTAGAACAGCGCCGGATCGGGATCGAAACGGTAGTCGTCGCTCCAGGCCACCTCCTCGCCACTGGGCGCATGGAGGGACATGACCGCCTGGAACCAGCCAGGAACGGCGTCCGCCAGGTACGGAATAAGCCGTCGGGCCTGGAGTCGGATCGCAAGCTTCTGCCCCTGTCGGGCGCGCAGTCGAATACGGTCCACTTCGCCAGGCATGATCTGCCCATTGAGCATAGCCGGCGGCTCCACCACTCGACCAGCCGGGCCGCCCGCGAACTCATTCTCGCGCAGCTCCGGCAGCAGGCCCACCTGGAAGCAGATGGGAGCACTCAATCCGCTGGGCCCCAATAGCCTCAGTTCCCGGTCACCCGGCGGCGCGCCCGGAGCGATGGTGATCTCGAGAATCACCTTCTCGGCAAGCTGGGCATTGGGCTGTTTTCGGGGATCGAAGAGGCGGGTTCGCAACTGACTCACTTCGTTCGGGCTCATCTCGTCGAGCCCCCGCAACCACGGGTGGTCGGGCAGGGCCGGACCATCCTTCTTCTTCGCCGCCTCGTCCATGACTCGCGCGACCCAGCGGCGCATCACCAGGTCACGGAGGAAGCGCTCGGTGTCCCGCATATCATCGTTGTCCATGGAGCGGACGTATTCCACCACCTCGGCACGCACCCCGGCCCCGGAGACGCGCACGCCATCGACATTGCGCAGAGACTGTCCGCCCGCCTCGACCCGGAAAGTCGTGCCCTGCGCGCCGCCGGCTGGATACACGTAACCGAGTTGCGGCGCGGCAACGCCGAGCTGCGTCCAGGCCATCGTCAACAGGATGGCAATCAGAAGCGTCGATCCACAACCACAATGTCTCGGGGCAGCTCGCATGGGGCTACACGATCTCCTTCAGGCGGCCGACGCCCTTGCCAAACTCTTCGCCGGAAGGCATGACGGTCAGATCCATGCCCCGCGAATTGGGCAGCGAGGCATCGGGATCGATGCCCATCCGTTCACAGATACTGCCGAGAACGTCAGGCGGATACACCGGGCGTTCGGCCACATTTTCCCCGGTGGCATCGGATGCGCCAACGACTTTGCCGCCCTTGAAACCACCACCCGCCAGCACCGCCGAGAAGCATCGCCCAAAGTGGTGGCGCCCGCCATTCCAGGGCGCGGGCCAGGCCACCTTCGGACTGGCCCCAAACTCGCCGCTCCACCAAACCACCGTGCTGTCCAACAGACCGTGGCTGTCCAGATCCTCTAGCAAGGTCGCCATGCCGGCATCCATCTGCGGCAGCTTCCGGCGCATGGCCTGGAAGTGCTGTTTGTGCGTGTCCCAGCCCCCATAGTTGATGGTCACGAAGGGCACCCCCGCTCCCACCAGACGCCGCGCCATCAGACAAGACTGACCGAAGGTGTTTCGTCCATAGCGTGCCCGCAGCGCGCTGTCCTCGGTGGAGAGATCGAAGAGCTTCCCCGCGTCGCCAAGGATCATCTCGTAGGCCTTCCCTTCAGTAGTCGCCAACCGCTCTGCAGCCGGATGGTTGGGTATGGCACGTTTGAGCGCGTCAAGGGAGTGCAGCAGTTCGCGGCGAGTGCCTTGACGTTCTTCCGTGATGTTCCCCGAGACCACGCCCTCCACCGCGAAGCGCCTGGCATTGGGATCGCCGCCCGTGACGAAGGGCTTGTAGCGGGAGCCCAGGAAACCGGCTTCATCGAACCGCCCCTGGGCTCGCGTCAGTACCACATAGGGAGGGATCAGACTGGTGTAGCCAGCGTCATACCCCTTGAACTTCGAGACGATGGCGCCGAGGGACGGGAAGACCAAACGGCCACCGGGACGATGCCCGGTCTGGACGATGTAGGACGCCGTCTCGTGACCGTTCACGCCATGGGTCATGCTGCGGATGATGGAGTACTTGTCCGCGTGCTGGGCCAGACGCGGCAGCAGTTGCCCGACCTGGATCCCCGGCACGTTGGTGTCGATGGGCGACGTGAAGGGACCGCAGTAGTCCCGCCCCGCGCCCGGCTTGGGATCGAACGTATCGAGATGGGGGGGGCCACCCCACATCCAGATCTGGATCACCGCCTTGGCCGTGGCCGGCGGCTTGGCCACCGCCGCGAGGGCCGCATTGCGATCCGCGAGGGAGAGTCCGGCGGCGCCCGACAGCAGGCACTTCAGCGCCGTGCGGCGGGACATGCTTGGCTTCGTGTGCGTCTCGTTCATCGTTCGTGTTCCCTGTTGCTCTGCCCGGATCAGTGCCGGTACAGGAATTCCATGCTATTGATGAGTGCCCAAGCAAGGTCGGTGGTCGCTTGGTTCGGGCTCAGCTTCGAGCTCTCCCAGTAGCCGTCAGCCTTGCTCATCTCGGCCGCCGTGGGCTCGCGCGACAGCAAGGTGAGATAGACCCCTTGGATCAGTTTCGTGCGATCCGCACCGGCGGCGAGGGCAACCCGGCGCAGGCGAACGCTCTCGGTGATCCGCTTGTAGACGTCGGTGGAATTCAGCATGAACAGCCGCTGCCCGTCACTCATCTTGCTGTTGCGTTCCGATTCCCGCCCTGTGTCTCGCGACGGGCGCCCAAACATCTGCAGGAAGTTGCTGGTGATGCTGCCGTCCGCCAACGCGATCGTTCGCTGCTCCATCGGGATCCAAGTGAACGGTTCCGGGACCCGACTCTCGTATCTCTCCTTGCTGCCACCCACCCAGTAGAGAGCGTCGATCAACACCTCCGCGTCGAGTCGCCGCACCGGGTAGCAGGCAAACATGGCCTCGGCAGCGGGATGAACGCTCCGCGGAACCGGTGACTGCTGGTAGGTGCGGGAGTTGAGGATCAACCGGAACAGATGTCTCAGGTCGTACTTGGCTCCGACCAGCTCCTGCTCCAGATAGCGCAGCAGCTCTGGATTCGTGGCCGGGTTGTCCGGGCGGATATCGTCCGACTCATGGATGATGCCCCGACCCAGCAGCCAGGCCCAGACCCGGTTGCTTATGCTGCGCGCGAACCACGGGTTCTCGGGGGTGATCAGCCAGTCGGCAAAGACCACTCGGGGATCGCTGCCCGCCGCAATTCGCACCTTGGTGCCATCCGGGAACACGGCGTCGAACGCCTCCGTCTTGGCCACGCTGCACTGGATGATCTGCTCCTTCCACTCGTCCGTGGGCTTGAACTCCACTCGCGAGAAGAAAGCGGCCATGTCATTGCGCCGCGCCTCCGGCCACTTGCCGAAACGCGTCCCCATGAGGGTCAGCGCCACAGCGTCCGCCAGCCCATCCGGCTTGCGGCTCTGGACGGCGCGGTAGAAGTTCACGGGGGGCACCCGGAAGTTGCTGCCACTGGCGGTCAGCAACTGCCGGGCAAACTGGTCATAGGGCAGATTCGTCTTCACCGCCTGCCGAATCCAGCGATGGTACGCTTGCACCCCATTGGGCCAGAGATTGATGGGGAACTCCGCCTTCACCCGCAGAAGGTCGCACCACTTGAGGGTCCAGTAGTCGACAAACGCCTCCCCGGCCAGGAGCTCATCGATCAGCAGCGCCCGCTTGTCCGGACGCGTATCCGCCAGAAACTCGACCACAACCGAGGGCTCGGGCAACGCCCCAGTGACATCCAGATGCACGCGTCGAACAAACACTGCATCCGAACACGGCTGGGCAGGCGTGATCTCCTCTGCCTTCAGAGCCGCCAGTACCCGGGCGTCCACCCCGTTCGCCGGCGCCGCCCAAGTCTCGCTCTCGAACGGGCGCGGGGCGGCCGCAACGGTGCCGGAGACCACCAGAAGAACCACTGCTGCTGACAGAACCAGTCTCATGCTATGCAGCATCTCCATGGAGCACACGGATCCACGCCGGAAGTACCTGTACCGAAGAGCCATGGAATTGACTATACATGAAAAACTCATGGTATGCACTATGTCGTCTCGATCCAGAAGGTGGGCAAACCAAAGAAATGCAGGTTGCGGCGTTCACTGTAGTAGTACGCCGACAACGCACGAGTGTGTCACGCCGGAGAGAGTCTGCTGCTCGGTCCGGGGCGGCTCGGGTTTGTGTGGCAACCGTTCGCACCGTACAATCCAGACAAGGAAGGCATGTCCAGAACCCGGTTGCCGAGGTCCCCGCAGTACCGAAGATCGTGTCTCTGGCCATGAACGCATGTTAGGAGTTTGCCATGGACGAGGACAGTGAACCCAAGAAGCGAAGCCTGTCGCCTCTCACCATACTGATCGTGGTGCTGATATCCGTCGTGGTGTGGGGGCTCCTCTTCCCTTCAGGCTCACACCCGCCCGGCTACCACTTCGCATGTGTGTCGAACCTGAAGATGATCGGGACTGCGATCGTCATCTACGCAAGCGACAACGATGGCCAGTTTCCGCCCGATCTCTACGCCTTGGTGGAGCAGGGCAGCATCCCGAATGATGCTAAGCTCTTCCATTGCCCCTGCATCCGGAAGGAGGTGCCGTTGGCCATGAGCACATTCGCCGACCGCAGTGCATTCCGGACCGACTACTGGTACTACCCCGGCTATTCCGAGGACAACCCACCAGGCACGCAGGCATCGGAAACCGGCATCGTGACCGACAAGCTGGGCAACCACGAGGCCCACTTGCCCGGTAGCGGCACCATCCTCTTCGCAGACGGCCACGCCAAGTTGTTCAGGGGGAAGGAATGGTACAAGAACTCGGGACAGGCAGAGCCCCCGCCCAGGGACAGCAGACTGTAGAGCGGGAACACCAGGGAGTGAGGACAAGATGACGGCTCAGACGGAACGAACCCAGCAGATCTTCCAGGTCAACGACACCTTCACCTGGCTGCGCGAGCCGCTGTTGAGGCGGCTTCCGGACGAGTCCCTCTGCTGTGCACTCTTCACTGGTGGCGGGAGCGACGGAGATCTGCGCAACGTGGTCGCCGCGATCCGCAGCGACGACGACGGAGCGACCTGGTCGCAGCCGGAAGTCCTGAAACAGCTCTCCGGCCAGTCGGCCTGGGCGCCGTCGATGATGGTCCACGCGGGGCAGGCCCACATCTTCTGGTTCAGCTCCCACGACCGCCACCGCTACCGCAAGGTCAATCACCTGCTCAGCACAGGGAGCGACGGCCGGACCTTCACGGAGGACCAGAC
>JABGQJ010000380.1 GCA_018648945.1 Victivallales bacterium | reverse complement strand
CCCGGTTGCAGAGGTACACCATGCGTTTGGCGAAGTGTTCGACTTGCGCCCGGTAGGCGGCGTAGAATTCGCCAAAGTCCCCAAAGCCCGCGAAGTCCCCGGTGGCCGGGCCCAGCTGGCAATCACTTACGGGATCACGGCCGTTGAACAGGGCCAGCTCCAGGCATTTGGTGAGGTGGAACCAGCCCGATACGGCGTGGGGATTGGCTTTCCCCGGGATGGTCAGCTCGATGCAGCCGATGGGGGAGTAGTCCCCCACGTGTTCGGGACGGATGCCACGCTCGGTGAGAGCGGGGATGAAGCAATCGTCGTTGAACAGGTAGGGAATGCCGCCGCCATGGGCCATCATTCTGGCGCATTGCTGAAGCAGGGGTTCGGGGGAGTCGCCGTGGACCCGCACGGAAAGGTCGCGCAGAACGCCCACTTGCTCGGTGGCTTCCAGGATGAGATAGGTCATCTCGTTGGTCAGATCGGTGCCCTCGGCATTGCGCCCGGCCAAGGTGATGGCCTGGACATCGTAGTCGAGGTAGAACTTGCAGGTCAGTTCGGCCATGATCTCCAGCGCGCCATCCCGGTCGATCCGCCCGGCGGCGAGATCCGCCTCGTAGTAGGGCTGGAAGAACTGGTCGAGACGCCCCAGGGAGTTGGCGTTGATGCCGTCTTCACCGCAAGTGAGCACGTGCCCGAACCAGAGCGCCTGGGCCGCTTCGAGCAGCGTCCGGGCACCATGGGCGGGAACCCGTTCGCAGCGCTCGGCGAGGTCGAGAAGCCGCTGACGCTCCACGGGGCACGCGCTGGCTTCGGCCTGTTCCCTGGCCAGATTGGCGTAGCGCTGGCCAAGGAGAATGCCTGCCTCGCAGATCAGCAGGCCCGACCGCCAGAATGCCTCACGTTCGGCGTAGGCAGGATCGCAGAGGTCGCGGGAGGCCATGGTGGCCTCGATCTCGGCTTGGATGCCCGCAAAACCCAGGCGCAGGAGCTTGGGGTAGTCGCGGATGGAGTGGTTCTCCACCCAGCCAACGGACATGTAGACCGTGTTGCCGCGCTCGTCATGCTCTTCCGGCCGCTGGTTGAAGGCGGGCGTGCCAACGCCGGCGAAGGTCGCCCCGCGATGGTTCTCGTGCCAGCGTCGTTGGGCATCCTTGAGTGCTGGGATATCGTCCTCACCGAGACCGAATTCGGCTAGTCTTGGGAGTTGTTCGCGCAGTCCGGCGTCGTCGAGGTTGACGAAGCCTTGGCAAGTGAAGTGCTCGCCAATGATCTGCCAATCCGGCCGTAGCTGAACCTCCGAGAGCTGCGCCAGTCCGCGAACCGTGGCCGCGCGGACCTCGCCCACGGACATGCCAGGCTGCCAGGCTCGGTGCAGGGCCACGTTGCGCGTCCACGGGTTCCCATCGGGAAGCCACGAGCCCCGCCGACTGTTGTGGTGCTGAGGCAGGGGAGACTGCCGGGAGAGCACATCCTTCTTCAGCCGTTCGATGCGTTCGGTCATGCCTACGCGGGGCTCGCGATGGATTTCCATGGCAGTCTGCTGGTGCCTATTTCTTCTTGGGGAGGATGGGCACGACCTCAATGTCGCGCAGCAGGATCTCGCCGCTGCCGCCCTTGCCACTAGCTATCCCGTGAACACCGAACACGACGCTGCTGATGGCGTCCACATCCAGCTTGGTGTCCTTCGGTTTGCTCCAGCTTGCGAGCTTGATGTTGGCGAAGGGAATGGTGACCGTCTCCCACTTGCCGGTGGCGGGCGGGGCCGGGCGGGCGATGAACTGCCCGCCACCCTCGTTCACCATGACGAGGAGGGACTCGATTCCCTTCGGGGTTCTCGCCTGGTAGGTGAAGCGGAGTCCGGCATAGGCTCCCAGCTCGATCTCGGGCACCGGTTGGGAAGGGGTCAGATACATGTGCCCACCGCCGGGGAAGGTGAAGGCGTTCTTCAGCATCGGGCGGCCTTGGTCGTCCTTGACGGTGGAGAGCTGCTTCTTGACGGCCGGATCGGCCGAGGCAGACCAGCGCGCGGCATCCGGATCGAAGATGCTCACCGGCTTGGTGGGATGGTAGGGCTCGGACGTGAGGACGATCTTGTTGATCGCGAAGGTGCCCTCGCCCTTGCCGTCGGCCAGGAAGCCGAACCACACCCGGTCCACCTTGCCCCAGGCCACATCCTCACCGGCGTTGCTGCTGAATGCGGCTTGGCGCATGCCGGCCAGCGAGAACCGCATGGTCTTGCCAGCGGTGTTCTTCACTTGGTGTCCCGAACGGAACCACGCTCCGCCATCCTTCTCGTAGAGCATGATCGCAGGCATGAGAGCCATGCCCGCCCCCGCCTTGACGGAGAAGGTGAGCTCCATGGCCCTATACTGGGCCAGGGGTTTGAGGGGGGTTGTCTCCAGCGCCAGAAAGCGGCGCTCCTCGCCGGGTTTGCTGAAGGCGACGCTCACCTTGGGGCCTGCCGTGGCGGGATCCATCGCCCGGGCAACTTCGAGCTTCGCCCCCGAAAGGACGGCAGGAGTCAGGGGGGTGAACGCGTCCTTGTTGCAGCAGATGGGGATGCTTGTCTCCGCTGCCCAGGCGGCGACGGACACGAGAGCGCAGAGCAGGCTGAGAAGGTGAGATTTGGTCATGATGCAACTCCCGTGGTGAGGCGGTTCGGGTGGCTCTCGTGCCGGTGTGGGCCGACACCATGAAAGGTAGCCGCGACGACTGCCAGCGTCAATGCGTGGTGGCAGGAGCCGAAACAGGGCGCTGCCCCTCCTCTGCCAGGGCGACTCGTCTCCCCGGGCCCCTCGGGAAGGCTCCGCGAAGCGGCTGCCGCCCGGTGGTGCAGGAGAGTAGCACAGGCGTCTTGCCTGTGTCTTCCCACCACGCAACAACCGCCCAACGCGCCGGGCCCCGGTGCACGTCTTCCTCCCCTCCCGTGCCGATCCATGTGGCTGTTGGATTCCGCGCCCTGTGCTTGACCCAGGAACGCCCGGTCTGGAGCGCCGGGTCGCGAGAGCAATGTGCGGTACACCCGAATGAACATGTCCCCTGTCCCCGTTCGGGGCTCGGCGCTCAGGGACGAGCGCATCTCCAGGCGTGGGATCGGCTGGGTGCTCTGGAGATGCGGTGGTCCTCCACCATCGAGGCACGGCAGCACCGATCTGGGACGTCGGGAGTACTCAGTTTCCGGAAGGTCCCATCTTCTGGGGCGGGGGTGATCCCCCTCCCGCCTCCAGAGGAGGCCAGGATTATAGCCGCCGGTGCAAACCGGGGGTACCGGGTTGCCCCGGGTGGGAGCTCCAGAGGAGCGGCAGGGGATGCCGCAATTGCGCGCATTCCCGGTCCGGCATTGCGCTCCTCTGCCACTCCTCCGGAGTTCGTTCTCTCTCCTGGACCGGAAGCCCCGGGTTCGCACCCGGGGTTATAGTCCTCGGCCCCGCTGGGGCCATGGGAAGTACGCAATCGCCGGAAGGACCCTTTTTGTGGCACATCAAGCTTGACGCTAGCCTGGGTTCCTCATGCAAATCTACTGCGAACCCGGATCGTACTGCATCTCAGCATACGACGCGTTCTCGCTGCGAAGCGCATGAATAATCCAGACTAGGGGACGAACTCGAGCCAGCCGCCCGCGCGTTCGACGTGCCAGGTGGCGACGCGCCCCCCCCGCCACATGACCCACTCGGCGGGCGAGGTCTTGCGCACGGTGAGGTTGAAGGCAACGCGGAAGGCCTTTTTGGGGTCGAGGCCGAGGGAGGCTAGAGGGACGCGCCATTCGGCGCTCCAGCGGGTCTTGTCCACCACCTTGGCTGCGTAGGTCACGCCGGCGGCGGCGCGTTGCACGGCCGCTGCCGGGGCGCGGCCCTCGTTGCTGCTGGCGAAGTGGCCCGAGGGGTAGCCCCGGAGGATGAGGATAGGAGCGGCGGGGCCGGCAGCGACGTTGCGGAAGGCGAGTTCGACGGCATCGTTCCCGCCCCATTGGTTGCCCATGCGGACAGGGGCGTCCGGGCTTGTGGCGCTGTCCACCGCGACGAGGAGGGCTTTGCCGTCGTGGCTGAGCCAGGCACGGCTGGGGTAGCGGACCTTGTTGCCGTTCTCGGTTTGGGCGAGGAGAATGGCGTGCTCGGGGTTCAGCCCAGCCCATTCCTTGGGGGCCAGGGCACCGTCGATGGTGACGCGCGCAGCGTTGCGGCGGACTTGCGCGGTGGGCGGCGGCGGTTCGGGAGGGCGGTAGGATTTCTTGGGCCGCACGGTGTGGGCCACTGGCCAGGACGCGCGGTCCGGGGACTTGTAGAGGCCGATCTTCGCCACCGGAATGGGTTTGAAGCCCATCGCCCAGGCGGGCGAATCCTTGCGCAGGCGGAAATCCCCCTTGGCGGCATCCACAAAGCGCGGGTCCTTGTCCACCAGGTTCGTGCCCACTTCCACGAAGGGACGGGCAGCGGCGCGGATGCCGTCGAATCTGCCGCCCACCGAGACGTTGCGCACGATGACATTGCCTCTGGGTTCCGCGTAGTTGCCGTCCAGGTAGGTGAGCAGTTCGGGATAGCGGCTACGCCAGGGCTCCTTCCGGTAGGGCATTGCCTCGAGACGCTTCTTCATGGTGTCCACAGAGCGGGCCGCCCAGTTGAGCATTCGGGCGTCCACGTGGACGCTGGTCGGGCAATCGACGAAGAGGTTGTTCTCAACCAGATTGTCCCGCCCGCCGCCAAGAAGAATGGCCCGGTGGACCTCCTGGAAGATGTTGCCGTAGATGTGAGCGGAGCAGAACATGTCGTCGAGGTAGACCCCATTGGCCCCCCGGGCCAGGTAGCCGTAGATATGATGGAAGTAGTTGTGGCGGATGACATGGCCACGCATCGCGGGGTTGTAGCCGGCATAGATGATGCCCGCGTCGTTGGCCCGTTGCACGACACTGTGCATCTCGTTGAGTTCGATGATGTGGTCGTTGCCGCTGAAACCCACGGCCATGTGCGGGGCATCGTGGATCAGATTGTGGGCCATGCGGTTGCCCACTCCGTTCAGGTGGATGCCGTACTTGAGGATGGGGTTCCAGCGACCGTAGTGGTGAAGGTGGTTGTTCTCGGCAAGCAGATTGCCGGGGGTCAGGGTCCTGCGGTCGCCGCCGGTCAGGGTGATACCGCCGTCGCCCATGTTGAAGAGGTCGCAGCCGACGACCGCGCTGTCCTTGCCGTTGAGGGAGACCGCATAGCTGCCGACGTTGCGGATGGTGCAACCGACCAGCCGCACATGGTCCGCTCGCCGGAAGCGGAGAGCGGTGCCCCGGGTGGCCTCGAAGGTCAACCCGCGGATCGTCAGATGGGCGACGCTGTTCGCGTCAACGAGACTAGGGAGAACGGATACCATCGCCGCGCCGTCCGTGATCGCTTCGGGCGGCCAGAAGTAGAGGATGCCCGCCACTCGATCCAGATACCACTCGCCGGGCTCGTCCAGTTCGGCCAGGATGTTGTAGGCATACCAGTGCATGCCCTTGCGGTAGCCGAAGGTGTGGTGGGGCTCGGGCAACGTGATCAGACGCTTCTCGGGATCGATGGCGGCGACCCGCATCCGCTGGTCCGCCCAATCCCAGAACCAATAGCCATGGACCATCAGCTCAGACTCCCCGAGCCAGCGTCGGGGACGGTCCCCCGCGTACTCGAAGATGCCCTCGACCGTGCCCTTGGTGCCACGGATGTTCTTCTCGGTCGCGCCGTGGACTTCCACGATCTTGACGAAGCCCTCGTTGGGCCAGCGCGCCAGAGTCATGGGCTGGTCCTTAAAGAACACTTCCAGGCCAGGGGAGGACTGGCCCCAGCGAGTGCCGGAGACCATGGCACCGAAGTCCTTGATCCCGTGCGTGCCGAGATCGGTCTGGACGATGTGCTCGCGAGCCGCAGGGGCAAGACGTTTGCGGATCACCGGATCGGTTACCGGCTGCCAGCCGCGCAGGACCTTGCCGCCCACCAAGCGGACGGTTTCGCCAGGCCGCGCGCGGTAGACGACCGGCGCGGTTGGCGTACCACCGTCCGCTGCCGTCAGCTCCAGAGGCCGGTCCGGTTCGTAGACGCCGCCGGCGATTTCCACCACCACGCCCCCCTCGGGAACGGTGTTCGCCACCTTCAGGCTGCGAATCTCGTCCCGCGCCCGCTCCAAGCTGGCGAACGGGCCGTCCGTCCTTGTGGCGTTGGGGGCCGCGAGCCGTCCCGACCAGGCATTGTCGCCATTGGTCGCCACGTGCAGCTGCAGGGGCTCGCCGAACGCGGCGAGCGTGAAGACCAAGCTAGCGAGGGCAATCCGCCGCTGACTCATGGCAAAATCCTCCGAGGACAGGTCTTTTTCTGGAGGGGCAACCGGGGTAGTCGGTACTACATCCTGGACGGTAGCCACTCCCGGCCAATGGTCAAGCCCTGGTGACGCCTGTCTCCCTGGTCGCAGTGCCTGGGCAACGGCCGCCAGGCTGTGCGCATCAGTGGACCCGTTCGATGTCGCTGGCGGGGAGCCAACAGGTCTGGTTGTCGGCAAGGCGCACTTCGCACCAGTCGCCACGATTCTCGGTGACCTCGAATTCCGTGCCGGCGTGGAGGGGTTCGGTGAAGGCGGCGGCGGCATTTTCACTGTCGCTGAGCCGGGCGACGACCTCGCGAGCGACGATGACGCCGGGCTGGCTGCGCTGCCGGGTGCGGTGGGTCTGGACCAGCGAACCAAGCACGGGGAGCGCCACCAGGCCCGCCGCAATGGCCAGGCGAGTGAGCCAGGCCGAGCGGAGGAAAAGGCGCAGCGCGAGGAGAAACCAGACGGCCACGAAGGCGCAGGCAAAGAGCAGGGAACGCGTGCGCATGGTGAAGTCGTAATGCCAGAAAAACAGGGTCTTGAGGATCTTTCGTTGTTCGGGTTCGGTGAACGCGTCCTCGCATTGCGAGCGGGCAAAGAGGAGGTTCTGATGGAGCTTGAGATCGTCCGGCATGTAGTCGCGGGCTCGCCGGTAGTTCAGAATGGCGCGCCCCAAGTCGTCCAAGTGGAAGTGGATGTTGCCGAGATTGTAGTAGAGGCGACCATTGCGAATGCCACCGTCGTTGACCAGTCGCTCGAAGCGAAGCAGGGCCTTCTGCATGAGCTCCCGGGATGCGTGGGGATCATTGTCGGCTACGCTGTTGGCTTGGCGAAAGAGGCTCTTGCCGTCCTCGAAAAGCTCCTCGGCCTCGGCCTGGGTGAGACCGCTGGCCAGCGCGGCACTGGCCGCGAAGAACAGGATCAAGATGGTGAAGATTCGAGTGGTCATCGACCGATCCCCCTGTCGAGGCGGCGGACGAGCTCGGTGGCCGTGGTGATGAGTTTCTCGGCGGTGACGCTTGCGCCCCCGGCGTACCGCCCGGCCTCGCAGTGGCCGAAGAGCTCGCGGAGCTGGTCGCAGTCCTCCGGCGGCACGCTGGCCTCGGCGAGTCTGGGGGCAATATCTTC
>JABGQJ010000038.1 GCA_018648945.1 Victivallales bacterium | reverse complement strand
GAGGCCTGCAGCGCCGGCGGTGGCCGTTTGGCTGAGAGGAGGCAGGACAGGACGGGGCCACCGAGCGGAAAACCATCAACCCCTGATCCACTACGTACTGGCTCCCAAGCACTACCCCCCCCGTTCCCCAAAGAACGATCCCGATTTGATAGCATTGCAGTTTCGGTCTTCTGGTGCTATATGTCCTCGGGTCCGCCACCGGATGGCCGGGCAATGCCGCTTGGCCTCCGCGAATCCCTCAACCGGACCACAATCAGGAGTATTGCCATGCGTCGAAGCACCTGTCCTCGCCATTTCACCCTGATCGAGCTGCTTGTCGTCATCGCCATCATCGCGATCCTGGCCAGCATGCTGCTACCCGCCCTGCAACAGGCTCGGGAAAAAGCGAAGGCCATCAGTTGCGTAGGCAACCAGAAGCAGGTTTCCCTGGGGCTGGCCATGTATGTATCAGACAACAAGAGCTCTCTCCTGGGCACAAGCTGGACGAGTGCCTATCCGCCCTATTACGACCTCCTGTTCACCTACGTCTCCGACCGCAAGGCCTACTGCTGCCCCTCCTACACCGGTTCCTACAATGTCAACTGGCCCGGCAAACTCACCACCCCGGACAAAGGCTTCGGGATGATGTGGTCCGAGCATGTGCACAGCTATGCGATCAAGATCACCGACGTGAACCAACCATCCAGCCGGGCCGCCTTCGCCGAAGGCAGGTGTGGCGTGAATGGCTGGAACTGGCAGACTCTTTACAACGATCCCCCTAGCTGCCAGCGTCGCGGCCCCAACCACAGTGGCGGCGTGAACGCCAGCTTCCTCGATGGCCATGTGGAGCGTCACCGCTTCAAGTGGTTCATGGGCATTCCCAGCGACCCTCGTCTGTAGACTCCGCTCCTGCCTCTCCCGCGCCCCGTCGGTTCTCCGGCGGGGCGTTTCTGTTGCTGCCGACCGCCCTGCTAGATCACAGCGCTCGGGAAACGGGAGGCGGCATCCCGACGCTCTTCCTGGAACGCGTTGCGCCAGTAGCGAATGTCAGTGACCCGTGCACCGACGAGGATGACCTCGACAATGTCGTAGCGGTAGAGAAGCGGGGGGAAACCGATCTCCCGCAGATACTGTCGAGCCGCGCGAGCGATGCGCTGGCGCTTGCTAGTGCCCACCGCATCGGCGGGACGGGAGTTCACCCGATGGTGACGGGTCTTCACCTCGACAAAGCAGAGGGTCGTGCCTTCGCGCGCGACGATGTCGATCTCGCCACGGTCCGTGCGGTAGTTGCACGTCAGCACGTCCAATCCCAGCTCGCGCAGCAACCCCACGGCCAAGCGCTCCCCACGTTCGCCAAGGCGCAGATGAGCGGCCCGCCGTTTGCCGAAACCAAGTTCCATCAGACCCCCTCAGAACATCGACCCCCGGACGCCAGTGCTCAGGAATCCTCGCCATCCGGGAACTCGACGGGCTTCCAATCGAGGGTACGATCGGCCTTTCGGACCAGCATCTCGACTTTCTTCTCCACCTGGTTCAGGCGGTCGGCGCAATGCTTGGCCAGAGCCATCCCCTCCTCGAACTTGCCGATCCCTTCTTCCAGGCCGAGCTCGCCCGCTTCCATAGCGCCGACGATGCCCTCCAGGCGCTTGAGCGCATCCTCGAACGACAGTTCCTTGGTCTCTTGCTTGGGGTCCGCCATGGGACAGTTCCTTATGCCTGGGGTCCGTCGTCCGGGAGACGACTGGCCGCTACGTTCACATCCAGTTCCCCACGGGCGAGGACACCGCGCAGAGCGGTGCCCACGGAGGCATCCGCCGCATCGCGAATCGCCCGCCCATCGCCGTCAAAGAGGATCGAGTAACCGCGCTCCAGCACGGCTTTGGGATTGAGCGCACGCAAGCGGTCGATGGCACGGTCCAGCTGGGCTTGGCGCAAGGCGACCACCCGCGTCTGGGCGTTGCCGAGACGCACGCTGAGTTCATCGACCCGTTGCTGATAGCGCTGGACCACGCTGCGGGGCTCGCGCAGAATCGGATGCCCCGCCGCCCGCTCCAACCGTCGCCGCAGAGCTGCCAGCCGCAGCCGCATGGCCGACTGCAGGCGCTGGACGCGCGTCTGCACCGCTTCTGCCAGCTCCGCCTTGGCCCGCACCACCAGTTCGGCAGCGGCGGAAGGCGTCGCCACCCGCAAGTCCGCGACCAGATCGCTGATCGTCACATCCCGTTCGTGCCCGACCGCACTGATGACCGGCAATTCGGACTCGGCCAGAGCGCGGGCCACGACCTCCTCGTTGAAGGACCAGAGATCCTCCAGGCTGCCACCACCGCGGGTAAGCACAATCACGTCGCAGGCCTGCATCTCGTTCAGCGCCCGGATCGAGGCGGCAATCTGCCGGGCGGAGTCCTTGCCCTGCACGGTGACCGGCGCCACCCGGACATGGAGCCCCCCGAACCGGCGGCCGACAACCCGAAGGAAATCACGAAGGGCCGCGCCCTGGGGGCTGGTAATCACCGCCACGCAGCGTGGCAACTCGGGAATGGGACGTTTGCGATCGGGGTCGAAGAGCCCCTCCGCACGCAAGCGCTCCCGCATCTCCTCGAACTGCCGCTGCAAGGCCCCCAGCCCGCCGGCCCGAATGTCCTGAATCGTGACTTGGTACTGCCCCCGCGGCTCGTATACGCTGAGCCGGCCCTGCACCTCCACCTCCATCCCGGCGCGCAGGCCCAGGCGCGTGGCCGTCTCCGCGCCCCGGAAGAACACGCCGGAAATCTGGCTCCTGGCGTCCTTGAGCGTGAGATAGACATGTCCCGAACGGTGGATCGTCAGGTTGCCCAATTCACCACGCAACCAGAACGGCAAAACGCTCTGCTCCAGAATGTCCTTGACCAGGCGGTTCAGCTCCGACACCGTCCAAACGGGAGGTGGGGCAGACTCGGGGAGGGGGTCGCTCACGGTGCACTCCATAGGGGTAGTTGCCCCCAATATGGGCAATCCTACCGACCTGTCAATCCCCGCCCCCCGCCAAGGACGGCGAATCACTCCAGGCGTCATTGCATTTCCCTAGGGGAACGCTACTTTATGCGACTTTGGTATTTGTGATTGCAGTTGCGCCCGGAAATCCGGGTAGCTATAGACTACGGAGACGTGCGATGTACGCAGTTATCAAGCTTTCTGGCAAGCAATACAAAGTAGAGCCCGGCATGATCTTCGAGACCGACCGTCTCGTCGGCGACCAGGGCGACAGCATCATCCTTGAGGACGACGTGTTGCTCGTCAACGACGGCCAAGATATCAAGGTCGGCACCCCGTCCGTGGCTGGCGCTCAGGTGGAACTCGAAGTCGTCGAGCACCTCCGCGACAAGAAACTCATCGTCTTCAAGATGAAGCGCCGCAAGCGTTACCGGGTCAAGCAGGGCCACCGGCAGGAACTGACGCGCGTCGCAGTGAAGGGCATCACCGTCGCCTAGGGACACCGCGTTAGCCGGGACCGCTTAGCGTCCGCCAAGCCTGCCAGCCCCCGAGTTGAAAACGGGTGCAGGCAGGCTTTGTTTTTGGTCGTCACGACCACACCGCCTGGAGAGGCAACAAGCCATGCGAAATGCTCTGGACATACTTGAGGAACGTGGGTTCCTGTACCAGCTCACGGATGCCGTGGGCCTGAAGAAGCGCCTCGGTGAGGAGTCGATGACCTTCTACGTAGGCTTCGACCCCACGGGGAACAGCCTGCACATCGGTCACCTGCTGCCGGTGATGGCCATGCGCTGGCTGCAACAGTGCGGGCATCGCGCCATCGCTCTGGTCGGAGGCGGCACCGCCATGGTCGGGGATCCCTCCGGCAAGACCGAGGCGCGCCCCATTCTCACCGCCGGCGAGATCGATGCCAACGCCGAGGCCATCAAGGGCCAGCTCTCCCGTTTCCTCGACTTCAGCAATGACCGGGCGGAGCTGGTGAACAATGCCGACTGGCTGCGGGACCTGAACTACATCGAGTTCCTGCGGGACGTGGGCTGCCACTTCAGCATCAACCGCATGCTTGCCGCCGAGTCGGTGAAGATGCGGCTGGAGACCGGGATCTCGTTCCTTGAATTCAACTACATGTTGCTGCAGTCCTATGACTTCTACGTGCTGAAGCGCGACCACGGATGCGACATCCAGTTTGGCGGGCAGGACCAGTGGGGCAACATCGTCGCCGGCTGCGACCTCGTCCGGCGCATGCTCGGCCAGGAATCCTTCGGGGCCACCTTCCCCTTGCTGCTCAAGGGGGACGGCCAGAAATTCGGCAAGACCGCGTCCGGCGCCGTGTGGCTCGACATCCAGCGCACCTCGCCCTTCGACTACTACCAGTTCTGGCGCAACGTGGACGATGCCGACGTGGATCGTCTCCTGGGCTTCTTCACGGCCCTGCCCATGGATGAGGTCCACCGCCTGGGTGCGCTCCCGGCCCCCGCCATCAACCGAGCCAAGGAGATTCTCGGCTTCGAGGCGACCCTCCTCGCCCATGGCTTCGAGGAAGCCACCCGCGCCTACCTGGCTGCCAGCGGCGAGTTCGGCTTTGCCGACCCAGACAGCAAGGTCGCCACAAGCAGCCGGGTCACGGAAGTGAAAACGACCCAGGTCAACAGCGACTTGCCGACCTTGACCCTGCCCAAAGACGAGCTTGCCGAAGGCATCTGGGTAGTCAAACTCTTCATCGATTCCGGTCTGGCCAAATCGAATGGCGAGGTCCGCCGTCTCATCAAGGGCGGAGGGTGCTATCTTAACGACGGTCGAATTGCCGACGACAAGCTGAATGTGACGCTGGACGACCTCCGGGACGGCCAGCTGATGATCCGCTCCGGCAAGAAGAATCGCCGCCGGGTGGTCGCCGAATAGGCCGCCGATGAGCTGCCAGGCGCAGCAATGGATCTTCTCGATCTTGGAGAATGTGCAGGACACGGGAATCGCACCATGAGCATCCACGCCACCGCCATCATTTCCCCGAAAGCCGAGCTTGGCACCGACGTCACCGTGGGGCCGTATGCCGTGATCGATGACGACGTGCAGATTGGCGACGGCTGCCAGATCGGCCCGCACGCCCATGTGTCGGGCAACACCAGTATCGGCTCGGGGACAGTGATCCACACTGGCGCCAATATCGGCGACACGCCTCAGGATCTGCACTACGATGGCGCTCCCACGCGCACGGAGATCGGCAGCAAGTGCGTGCTGCGCGAGTATGTCACCATCCATCGCGGTTCCACCGAAGGCTCCAAGACCGCCATCGGTGACGGTGTGTTACTGATGGCCTTTGCTCATCTCGGGCACAACTGTCTACTCGGCGACGGCGTCGTGGTCGCGAACATGACGATGGTCGGCGGGCATGTGGAGATCGGGGATCGGGCATTTGTCAGCGCTGCCTGCCTGATCCATCAGTTCGTGCGCATCGGTCGCCTGGCGATGGTCGGCGGCGGCAATGGCTTCGCCCAAGACATTCCGCCATTCTGCATGCTCCAGTTCGAGCAGATCCAGGGGGCAAACGTAGTGGGGCTCAAGCGGGCCAGCATCGTGCCCGCGGCACGCAAGGCCATTCGTTCGGCGATCAAGACCTACTTTTTCGGCGGCCTGAACCGCTCCAACGCCTTGGCCGAGATCCGGGACGCCCACGGCTCCGTCCCCGAGGTGGAGGAGTTTGCCGCCTTCATCGAGGGCACGAAGAAGGGCATCCTGCCCGGACGTCAAACCAAGGCACGGCGGAGTGGCTCCCAGAGCTAGGCAACCATGAATTCTGTACGTACCGCCCTTCTTGTCACTTCTCTCGCCCTCGCCTCCCTGACCACGGGCTGCGTGGCCATTCTGGCTGGCGCCGCCGGGGCCGCTGGTGGCATCGTCTATACAAAGGGACAGTTGGAGAGCCACGAACCGGAGTCCTTTGACACCGTCGTTGCGGCCATCCGCAAGACCGTCAAGAGCGAGCAATTCGGCGACACAAGCGCGACGATCAAGGACGATGCATTCAGTGTTCGCGGCACAGATGTAGACGGGACGCACGTGTGGATCAGCGCCCGGCGCAAGGAATCGGGCAGCACCCGCCTGCGCGTGCGCCACGGGGTGGTGGGGGACAAGGAGCAAGCCCAGCGGCTGCTCAACGCCATCCGCGCACAGTACCGGTAGTCCCCCACTGTCAGCCAGACCAGAGCTAGACGGACTCTCCTGCGGGAGGCAGACCGAGGCCCAAACGGGAAGGCATGGCAGTACCGCCGAGCAGCGTGATCATCTGTAGGCACAGGCTGCCCAAGCCGCGCCAAGGCAGCAACTGAGCGGATGGACCAGCGCGAAGCTGCCCTGACCAGGCATCCCGAGCCCGTTGCTGGAGCTGCCACATGGAGCTATATTGGGGCTTCGGCAATACCTCTGCAGTGCACGAGGAATCGTGCTTGACACCTACCAGGCTTGACCATGCGACTGACTGAGCAGATCACCCCTTCCCTGATCAAAATCGGACTGGAGAGCGAGGAGAAGGAAGAGCTCTTCGAGGAAATGGTCCAGCTGCTGATGGACGCGGGTCGGGTGACCGACCGGGAGGCGGCGCTCGAGGCCCTGTTCGAGCGGGAAGCGAAGATGACCACAGGCATCACTCGCTGGATTGGCCTGCCCCACGGCAAAGTCGAAGGGATCGACGGACTGATCGTGGCGTTGGGCGTCTCCAAGAAGGGCATCGAGTACGACTCGCTTGACGAAGAACCCGTCTATGTGGTCTTGATGGTTCTGGCGGAAGCGGGCAATCCCGGCCCCCATATCGAGGCGCTGTCGGAGATCGCGCGGCTCTTCGGCATGCCGGGCTTCACCGAGCGTATCCGTGACGCCGAAACGGTGAACGAGGTTCTCGAACTCATCCGGGCCGAGGAATAGGCCGAGTAATGGACGATCTCCTGCAACGCATGCTGGTCGTGGAGAAGGAGGCGGACGAGCTTGTCCGCCAAGCCGAGGCCAAGGCCGTAGCTGTTGGGCAGGAAGCGCGTCGGGATCTGGCGGAGTCCACCCGGGTTTTCCGAGGTGAGACGGCTCGTCTGGCCGAGCAGTTGCTTGCGGCAGAGATCGCCAAGGCAGAAGAACACAAGCAGCAAGCCCTGGCCGAAGCCGACAAAGAGCTGAGCACGGACCTCGTGGCCTTCAAGGACGCAGTCGGCGACCGGGTTCCCGCATTGACGCGCGCGCTTGCCTTCCCCGACAGCTGAAGTCCCTCGCCTACAACCAGTTCGCCAGCGTGTCCCGTACCCATTCCCCCCGAGCCATCACACGCTCGCGGTGTTCGCGAGGCACGACCAAACGGACAGCGAAGGTGCGCAGGTAGTCCCCCTCCAAGGAACGGAAGTGGTCTCGGTCCTTCTCAAACAGGCCAAAGCTCCCTCCCGAACTGCGCGAGTGGATGCGCACATCGCGCGGCAGCAGTTTGCGGAAGTAGGGCATCGCGGCAAACAGCGCTTCGCCGCAGGCGAGACCGAGTTCCCCGGCAAGCTCGTCCTCGAGCTCGCATAGCCGCTCGCCATCTCCCACCAGCGTGGCAAACCGCCGCAGGTGCGAACGCGGCCACTCCAACACCGCCACGGGCTTGTCCGAACACCGCTCCACATAGCCATAGCCGGTGGGTTTGAGCACGACCGAGGAGGAGTGCAGGCATCGACTCAGGAGACGGCCGGTCAAGCTCCGCGCCAGCGCGGAGGCCGAGCTTTCCAGCCAGTTCAGCAAGCTCCGGTCGGTCATGGACCAGATGCCGTCGGCAGACATGTCGTCCACCTTCCTGGCCTCCTGCACGGCCCGCTGCAGCATCCGCTGCGCGGTGAGGGCGGTCTTGTTCAGGTACCCGTGCTGATGGAGGTAGGAGTAGAACTTCTGAAGCCGCTTGATGTCCTCCATGTACTTCTCCTCGATGGCCACGGGGCCATCGTCGAGAACCGTATAGAACTGGATGCGCTCGATATCGGGCACGCCCCCGAACCCGATATGGAGGGCATCTCGCATCAGATAATCGAGCTTGTCGGTGCCCAGATTCCGGTCGCTCACCAAGGGCGCATCCGGGTGTTCGCCGGCAAACATCGCCCGCAGTTGCTCGCCGTCGATGCCACAGCTGTCGAGCGCCGCTGCCATCTGGCCCAGGCACACTCTCCCTCGTTCGTGGTGGCCGCCGCCGAGAATGGGCTCGGTCTGGTGCGAGAAGGGGCCATGCCCCACATCGTGCAGGAGAGCGAAGGCACACAGGGCGCGGCGGCGGGTGCCAGCCAGCCCATGCACGCGGCACAGGCGCTCGGTCAGCGACAAGGTCCCCACCGCATGCTCGAAGCGCGTATGCACCGCGCCGGGAAACACCAGGCAGTTCACGCCCAGTTGCTTGCGCTCGCGCAGCACCTGGAAGCATGGGTGGTCGATCAACGCCTGATACTCGGCGATGTCCACCGGCGGGGAGCCGGGAACCACAATGGACTTTGTGGGAATCATGGCGTGCTTGGTCGCTCCTATCTCTCGCCTGCGCCCCGCTTGGACGCCTGCTGTCAGTCCTTGGCGCGGATGGTGAAGGCGACTTCCTGGCGGATGCCGGTGGCGGCATCGGTGACCTCCACTCGCCAGCGCCCCGGAGCGGGGTCACCGAGGCCGAAGGGCACGTCATACTCGCAGCTGCCTTCCGGGGCCAACAGCGTAACGGTTCCGGCTCGGTAGGGGAATCCCCCCGGATCGAACACCCGCACATGGACAACCCGAGCGGACAGCACCGGTCGCCGCCCCTTGCCCACGGTGATGCGGTAGGCGGGGGTCACGTATTCGTCGCCTTTGAGGCGCTCCAGCTTGACGCTCTTGATCCGCTCAGGCCCCAGCGAGATCAACTTCACCTCACCCGGCCCCAGATGGAAAGCGACGGTCTTCCCAACCCCCAGGTAGCGGCCGGCAAGTACATCGTAGGCATGTTGCCCCGGCGGCAGGGCCAACTCCAGATCCTCTCCCACCTGCGGTGTATCCGGGTGTTTGAGGAGGCCGATGAAGCTGAGCTCCCCGTTGCGCCAACGGCAGGTCTCCACGCGATGGGGGGCTCCCCACTGCCCCTTTGCCAACACGGGTTCGGGCAATCCGTCCCGCGCCAGCAGCTGGCGCAGCCATGCCTGGAGCGATGCCCCGCGAGCACCCCCGGTCGCGGGGTAGCTGATCAGGCTGAAGTTCAGATACACGGCCACGCCCGCGCCGTGGGACGAGGTGATCAAGACCGGCACGCCCCCCACAAAGCGCTTCGGCCACGCCTTCCGGATGCGGATGCTGCCGTCCACGCTCGTCTGCGGCAGGAAACCGGGGATTCCCCCGACCGGCTGGACAAAGCCAGGCGGGCCATTGCGCTGTAGGCCAAACAGCTCATCCAGCGCGCCCCGCTCTCTGCGCTTGCCGTGCTCGTCGTAGCGCCCTGTGCCCCAATCCGCTACCACGACCCCGCCCGCTTCGGCAAAATGCCGCAGGCCTGCCCCGGCCTGGTCGGAAAGGGCCACGCAGGCAGGCAGGAACACGGCCTGGCAGGCGGACCGGAGTTGAGCCCCGTCCTCCAGGGAAGTCGCGGAGATCACCCGGAACGAGAACCCCGCATCGGCCAGCAACTCGGCCATAGCCGCAAGAGCGGGCAGGTGCTCGTCGTAGGCTGGGTCGAGGGCAGATACCAAGGCGGAACTGCGCGAGTAGACCAGGGCGATCGCCCGGTCGTCCCGCTCCGCCGTGAGCAACAAGCGGTCGATGCCACTCTTCAGCCGGTCCACCTCGCTGGCCGTCGCACTCCAGCAGTCGTAGGGCGATAGGTCGGGGCGAAAGCCGACCTCGCCACTGCCGCCAACCCGCGTGTAGGGCGCGTAGAACCAGGCGCTGTTCAAACCGCTGAAGATTTGCTTCCATGGTGCCCATCGCTGACGCGCTGGCTCGCGCCGTTCGCCGGTGTAGCCACCGGACCAGCAGCCTCGCAGGTCGCCCGGCTTGGCAAAGGAACGCAGCAGAAGCACATGGGCCGGATCGCGCAGGTAGACATTGAGCAGGCTGCACGACTTGCCGAGCAATTCCCAGTCGTAGCCCCGTGCTGGGGTATCGGAGAGCAGGCCATCGCACCCCACGCGAGCCGCCTGGATCGTGCGCTGGGCGGTCTCCCGCCCAAACTGGTGGGTATCGGCGAAGACGCGGTCCATGCTCCGGCGCCAATCCACCCAGCGGGGCCAATCCTCAGGGCGTGCCAGCTCGCCCTGGAGCGCAGGGCGAGCCGCCGCGAAGTCAGGCAGAGACGTGCCCCAGCTCCGGTTGAGCGAATCGATGGTGCCGTAGGCGCTCTGCAACCACGTCTGGAAGTGCGTTCGGCACGTAGGGGACACGCAGTACTCGCCCGACTGCCCCAGGTAATTCTCGTCTCCCATGGTGATCCCCAACGGGGAGAACGGACGGCAGAGAGCGGTCCTTTCGTCCAGCGCCTGCTCGAAGGCGCGCCGGAACGCCGGGTCCGTGAGACAGGGCTGGCGAATGCCCGAATCAGTCTCTGGATCGGGTTGGAGCCGGGACACGTAGGGAATGGGGGCGATCCCCGTTCGGGCCAAGGCCATGAGACGCTCGCGCAGCCCGTGCCGTTCCTTGCCGCTCAGCGGTTGGGGCTGCCACGAACCAAACGCGAGATCCGCGGCATCCACGCCGCTGCGCGCAGCCTGGCGGCGAAGCAGGGCGCCGATGTAGTCGTCCCCCCCATCTCCCCACATGATGAATTGAAAGGTATCGTAGGCGCGGGGCCTGGGAACGGTGAACTCGGCGTGCTGGCAGAGCAGGGGCAGCCCGTCTGCATCGAGAACATGCACGGTCAGCCGGTTGTAGATGGAGCGACTGAAGGCACAGGATACATCGACCCTCAACACCCGCTTCGTGAAGGCCTGCTCCTGACGTCCCACCAGGCGTTCGTAGGCGTCGTGCACGTCGAAGCGCAGCGTGGCCCCAGGCGGAATCTCCCCTGCCAGGCGCAGGGCGACCGGCACGGAGGCGGACGATCCCGGCAGCGTGCGGTCGGGGAGGTCCAGCTCGGCCACGGCCAATGGGCCCTGGATCTCGAACCGAGTCCACCCCCAATCGATGCTCCGGGCGCCGTCGTGAAGGACCAGCAGGGCCACATAGTCACCAGCCGGGAGCTTCGTGGGCAAGGCCAGCGTGGCCTTGCCATCGGTGATCTGGCAGGCCTGCTTGGCGACGGGGGGATCCCAGGGAGAGGGACGCAGCCGCCGGACGGTCAGTTCGGCCTGTATAGCCATGGCGGTCGCGCCGCGAATGGCGCAGTCCAGGGCGGCGGGTTGGCCCCATTTCACTTTGGTGGGGGCGGTGAGGCCCGTCAACACCGCAGCGGCGTCGGTGCCCGCCGCCCAGCGGAGGGCCTTGCCCAGAAAAGCCATGTACAGATCGTAGTGGGCGTACCCGCCCCGCCAGCGGCGCGTCGGGGGAGTCAGGTAGTGGTGGTCGGAAGGCGCGGCCTCGCCGTAATCCACAACCAACATCCGTCCTTTGCCCAGGGCATAGGGCTGGACGTGGCGGGCCAGGAACGTCTCGTGCAGGGCGATGGACTCGAACCCGGGGAGCCCGGCCATGCCGACGCAGGAGAGCGCAGCAACCGGCATGGGGAGAGCCTTGAACATGGGGTGATCGGGAGACAGGCGCTTGCCCTTTGGGCAGATGTAGATCAACCCCATTCCCGCACGTGATTTCTCGATGATCGCCTTGTTGATCTCCTCGGTCAGCGTCCCCCATGCCACGCGCCCGATGATCAACGCGTCGTACTCCTCCTTCAGCTTCTCCTTCAGGTTCCGGAGCGATTCCTCGTGGGAGAGAGAGCCATAGGCGAAGCCGGTCGTCCCCAGCGAGTCGCCACTGTGCACCATCAGCGGGGTGATGTCGCAGTCCAGACGCTGAGCCAGTTCCACGCTCTCGCGCTGGGCCAGGGCCGGAGCCAAAACCGCGACCCGAAGGCGCCTGCCCAGGGGTTTCCCAAACGCCCAATGGGGCGTGACCACATCGTTGCGCACGGTACGGTAGTCGTAGGCCTCGGCCAGCGGCAGAATCGTGGCGGGAGACAGATCGGCAGGCGGGCCAACCGGTCCCTGCCAAGGCGGTGCCGGGACCACTGAGATGCCATCGAACCAGACCGTGCCAGTGGCCTCCTTCAGGTACGGGGTGACCGAGATCGCCGTCCGGGGGCCACTCCCGAAGCGGACGGCTACCTGGGTCCAGCCAAACGTCCCCTGCCGGAAGCGGGCTGGGATCGGGAGGGCAATCGAGCGGCCGCCCTTGTCGCCAATGAAGAGATTCGCCCCGATGCCTCGCCGCACAACCCGCTCAGCCTTGACCCAGGCCGTAGCCACGTACTCCTGTCCGGGCTGCACCTCGACCAATTGGGTGAAGCTGGTGTACGACCGCGGGTTCCGCTGCACGATCCGCAGCGACCCATTGCCGTCCTGGCTCGTCTCTGCATCCAACGTCCCGGCCTCTGGATCGGTGGCCGCAGTCCGTGCTTGCCAGCCGGAGAGCCCGGACCCAAAGTCGCCATTCTGCACGGCTACAGGCCCTGCCCGAAGGGCCAGGGCGGCAAGCAGCACGGCGCATGCAGCACGGCGGAGCATCTTCTCGTATCCTGGGGTTGGGGGAACGACCGAGAGATCAGCGAGGCGGCGGACAGTGGTTTCTCGCCGGCTAATATGGCGGGCGCAGTTCTTCGCGCCAGCGCTCTGGCGAATCGCCGCAGAAGGTTCATGTTTGTCCTGTCGTGGACCCCGAACAGCAAGGAGCCCCCCATGCGCTACCGCTTGTGGTACAGGAAACCGCCCCGGGAGTACATCGAGGGGTTGCCGATCGGCACCGGGCGATTGGCGGCGATGGTGCTGGGCACCACCGAGGAGGATCGACTGGCGCTGAACCACGAGTGGCTCTGGCGCGGCATCAACCGCAGCCGGGAGTGCCCGCGGCATGCCCATCGCCTGGAGGAAGTCCGCGAGCTGCTGCTGGCGGGTAGATATGAAGAGGGGACACGACTGGGGGATGAGCTGTTCGGTGGCCCCGGCGGCGGCAATCCCGACGGTTCCCCGGGCCGAGTGGATTCCTACCAACCCGCCGGGGACTTCCGGTTCCGGGTGGAGCATGGCCCGGCGACGGACTATCGCCGGGAGTTGGACCTGGAGACTGGGGTCGCCACGGTGTCCTACCAGGTGGGCGAGGCCCATTTCGCCCGGCAGTTCCTCGCTGACACCCATCAGGATATTCTCGTTGTCCGACTCTCGGCCGACCATGCCTTCTCTGCCGATCTCTGGCTGGACCGGGCGGAGGATCCGGATTGCTTCCTGCTCCGGGAGGCGAATGGGGGGGAGCTGACCCTATCGGGCCAGTTCGAAGGGGGGATAGCCTTCCACGTGTCCGCCCGTGTCGTCCACTGCAACGGCACGGTTGTGGCGCGCGGCCCCGAACTGCGGGTGGAAGGCGCGACGGAAGTGGTGGTGTTCATCGATGTCGGCACGTCGGCGACCGGCGGTGCGCCCGCTCGCGAACGCGAGCAGCGCGAGCTGGGGAAATGCACATTCAACATCTGGTCCGAGCTGATTGCCTGTCACCTGGCGACCTATCGCCCCCGGTTCCGTGCGGCGGAACTCTCGCTTGATGTCCCCGAGCCCGACCTTCCCACCGACGAGCAAGTGGCCGCCCTGAGGCGGGGGAACCCCGATCCAGGGCTCATTGCCCTCTACTTCGCCTATGGCCGGTACCTACTCATCGCCGCCACGCTGCGCGCGGACCTGCCCCCCAACCTCCAGGGGAAATGGAACGAGGACATCGACCCGCCATGGTCCAGCGACTACCACCATGACATCAACCTCCAGATGAATCTCTGGCCTGCCGAAACCACGGGGATCACCGAGGCCACCGAGACGTTCTTCCGCCATGTGGAGCGCTGCGTGCCCCATGGCCGCAAGGCCGCGCGGGATTTGTACGACGCCGGCGGCGTCTGGCTGCCGATCACGACCGATGCCTGGGGACGCTGCACGCCGGAGAGTTTCGGCTGGGCGGCCTGGACCGGGGCGGCTGCCTGGCTCGCCCAGCACTTCTGGTGGCACTACGAGTTCGGCCTGGACCGGGAGTTCCTGGCCGAACGGGCATACCCCTTCTTCCGCGAGGTCGCCACTTTCTACGAATCCTATCTGCTGGAGGATGCCGACGGGAATCTCCAGATCGTTCCCAGCCAGTCTCCCGAGAATCGCTTCGTGGGAGGCGGTCCTCTACCGGTCACGCTCTGCGTCTCCGCCACCATGGATATCATCCTCGCGGGCAACGCCCTCGGCTATGCGCTGCGTGCGGCTCAAGAACTCGGTGTCGATGCGCAACGCCAAAAGCGCTGGGAGTCCTTGCGCGAGCGCCTGCCCCAGCCGGAGATCGGGGCCGATGGCAGGCTCAAGGAGTGGCGAGACGAGGTGGTCGAGGTAGAACCCAGCCACCGCCATGTCTCGCACCTGATCGGGCTCTTCCCCGATGGCTCGCTCGATCCGGAACGCACGCCGGCGCTCTGGGAGGCCGCCCGCAAGAGCCTGGAGCAACGGCTGGCAGCTGGTGGTGGGCACACCGGCTGGAGCCGGGCCTGGACCGCGTGCCTCTTTGCCCGCCTGGGAGAGGCAAAGCAGGCATGGCACCATCTCGAACGTCTGGTCGCGGACTTCGCAACCGACTCGTTGCTGGACCTTCACCCCCCGCGCATCTTCCAGATCGACGGCAACCTGGGGGGCACGGCTGCCGTGGTCGAGATGCTTCTACAGAGCTACCGCGGAGAAATCCAGCTCCTCCCGGCCCTGCCCCCCTCCTGGCCCGATGGCCGGGTGCGTGGACTACGCGCCCGGGGAGGCTACCGGGTGGACATCGAATGGGAACAGGGAACGCTCCGGCAGGCCCTCATCCATGCAGAGCGAGATGGCCACTGCAACCTGCGGGACGCCGCTGGACTGACCGTACATGATGACATGGGAGCGCCTCTCCAGCTAACCAGGGGTGGCACCCCCCTCCGCTTCGCGGTGCACGCCGGACACAGCTACCGAGTCCTGCCGGTGAAGAGCGACGACTAACCGCGGGGCCCGCAATCAAGGGCGGTGGGGCGGGATGCTCGATCCGGCCCCCGGGCCGCCTCGTCCGTTCTCTCTGGCCCCAAACACCTGCCGCACATGTGCGGAGCAGGGGCAGACGGTTCTTTGGCACAAACGAAACGCGCCCCGATGGATACGCATCCAGCGGGGCGCGGCGGATTCGGACCAAGTGGGTCTCCGCGAGACTACTTGTCGGCAGCAGGAGCTGGGCAACTGCCACCAGCAGGAGCGGCGCAGCTGCCACAGGCAGCGCCAGCGTCGCAACTGCCACCGGAGCCAGCGCCACACTCGCCTTCCATGGCATCTCTGGGCTTGGAGACGAAGCTCATCACCTTCTCGCCATCCACGACAGTTTCCTTGATCTGGAAACCGGCGAGGTTGCCATTCGCCGAGGCTTCACTGATGCCAGTGGCGGTCTTGTTCAGCACTTCGAGCTGCTTCTTCACGTTGTTGAGCGTGACGACCATGAACACCGCCAGGGCGATGACCAGGACGGCGGCGCCAACCTGCAGGACGGGGGAGGACTCGGGGGCCTTGGGGGCAGTAGTTTCTTCGGACATTTCGCTTTCCTTTCCTATGGGGTGCAGAACCAACAGATCGCGCCCCGGTGGAGACAATCCATCGGAGCGCGGAAGAATCGGGACGGGTACGCTTCTACAAGCTACTTGTCAGCAACGGGAGCAGGGCCACCGGAGGTCTCGCCCATGGCGCCTTCGGCTTCCATGGCGTCTCTGGGCTTGGAGACGAAGCTCATCACCTTCTCGCCATCCACGACAGTTGTCTTGATCTGGAAACCGGCGAGGTTGCCGTTCGCCGAGGCTTCACTGATGCCAGTGGCAGTCTTGTTTAGCACTTCGAGCTGCTTCTTCACGTTGTTGAGCGTGACGACCATGAACACCGCCAGGGCGATGACCAGGACGGCGGCGCCAACCTGCAGGACGGGGGAGGACTCGGCGGCCTTGGGAGCGGTAGTTTCTTCGGACATTTCAGTTTCCTTTCTTCTGGATGTGGGGGACTGGGACCTAACACCGATTACGTAGGGACGGGTTACTTCGACAATCCTCGCTGAAGATCAACGGGGTATACATAGCATGCCACGTACCCACCTGTCAAGTCGATTGCACAAAACCAATGCCCCTTTTTTTCAGGGCGAAGGTGACATGTTGCGCCTGAAGCAGGCGGCCGTATCTTGTGTAACCGCCGTCCGCCGGGCCGAAACCCCCTGAAAACGCCAGGAGACAGACATGCACGGAGAACTTGGCCGGCGCGGATTTCTGACCCTTGCCGCATCTGGAATGGCGGCTCTGCTCGGACGTGCCGCCCCGGCTGCGAGACCCAACGTGATCCTCATCATCACCGACGACCAGGGATACGGTGATGTGGGGGCCCACGGCAACTCCATGATCCGGACGCCCAATACGGATCGCCTCTGGGGGCAGAGCATTCGGCTCACGAACTTCCACGTGGACCCCACCTGCGCCCCGACCCGCGCCGCGATCATGAGTGGCCGCTACAGCAACCGTACCGGTGTCTGGCACACAATCATGGGGCGCTCCCTCATGAATCCCGGAGAAACCACCCTCGCCGAGATCTTCCGGGCCAACGGCTACCGAACGGGCATGTTCGGCAAGTGGCACCTCGGCGACAACGCCCCCTTGCGCCCCGAAGACCAGGGGTTCGACTACGTGGTCCGCCATGGCGGCGGCGGGGTCGGGCAGGGGCCGGACTGGTGGGGCAACGACTACAACGACGACACCTACTGGCGCAACGGCAAGCCAGAGCCGTTCAAGGGCTACTGCACCGATGTCTGGTTTCGCGAAGCCACCGCCTTCGTCGAGCGGAGTCGGGAACGCCCCTTCTTCTGCTATCTCTCCACCAACGCTCCGCATGGGCCCTACATCGTCGATCCCAGGTACGCCAAGCCCTATCTGGAACGAGGCGTCCCCGCCAAAATGGCCAAGTTCTACGGGATGATTGAGAACATAGACGAGAATGTCGGTCGCCTGCGACAGCGTCTGGTGGACCTTGGTCTCGCGGAGAACACGTTGCTGCTGTTCCTCACCGACAATGGGACCGCCGCCGGCATGGCGAAGAAGAAGGGCCAGGCCAACAAGTGGTCCGGCTTCAATGCGGGCATGCGCGGCCAGAAGGGCTCTGTCTACGACGGGGGGCATCGCGTGCCCCTCTTCCTGCACTGGCCCGCCCATGGCTGGGACAAGGGACGCGATGCGGACCAGCTCTGCGCCCATATCGACCTACAACCCACCCTCATGGACCTGTGCGGCCTCAAACGTCCCCCAGGGCCGGCTATGGATGGCGTATCGCTCCGCCCCATGCTGGAGGGCGATACGACCTGCCTGCGCGAGCGCACTCTCTTCGTCCACTCCCAGCGCGTCGAGCGCCCCCGGAAATGGCGCAACACTGCCGTCATGACCGAACGCTGGCGCCTGATCAACCGGACCCAACTCCACGACATGCAGGCCGATCCTGGCCAACGAAGGAACATCTACGACCAGCACGCTGCCGTCGTCACTCAGTTGACGGCCGCCTACGATGCCTGGTGGAAGAGCCTGGAGCCCACCTTCACCCAGCACGTTCGCATCCATCTCGGGTCCCCTGCCGAGAATCCGGTCCGCCTGATGTCCCACGACTGCCTCGCCCCGGACATCCGCCGTTCCCCGTGGAGCCAGGGGAGTGTCCGGAAGGGCATAATCGGTGGTGGCCCATGGGCCGTCGAGATCGTTCGCGAGGGGCACTACCGCTTCGAGCTCTATCGCTGGCCGCGCCATCTCGGGAAGGCCGCCGGGTGCACGCACGCCGAGCTCACCATCGCCGGCCAGACACTGCAGACCGACCTCAACCCCCAGGACATCTGCGGTCGCCTCGACACCGACCTCAAGCCCGGCCCCGCCATGCTCCAGGCGTGGCTTACCCGAGAGGACGGGAAACGCCATACGCCGTATTTTCTCTGGGTCACCCGCTTGGACTAATCCCGATTGGGCATCAGAACCAGTTGGCGGGAAGGAGGCCGGAGAGCACGCGAGCGCTCGCGCCGGTCTCGTCCCAGGCGATGAGGTACCACTCGATGGGACCGCGATGGAGCCGGGGCAGGAACACCGTCTGCCGCTTCTTGGGCTCCCCGCTCGCGGCTTGCTGCCACTGGGCGCGACCAGGCTGCCGCCAGAAGAGAATGCCCTGGCTGGGCACAGCGGTCTGCCAGGAAATGGTCAGGCCGGTGGAGATGGGGACGGCCTCGGGTGGCTTGGTAACTGCCAAGGGCTTGCCCCCAACTGTCTGTGCCAGTTTCCCGAGCAGCTCGCGCCGAAGCGTCTGGAAAGCGGCGGGGTCGTTGGTCAGCTTGATCCCCGCGTCCACTGTCCTCTCGATGTAGGCGGTCAGTTCGTTGGCCTTCGGCTGGCCCTTGGCCGCCTCCCGGAGCAGGTGCAGGTAGAGGTAGTCCTCCCGCCCGTCGCGGGTGGCTTCCCAGCGACGGGAGGTGATCGGGGCGGTCTGGCCTTCGTACATGACCCCACAGTCGGCGAGATTCCCATCGAAGTCGTTCCACGGATCCCCGCGCATGCTGTTGTAGGCCCAGTAGCAGCTGCCCTGCAGGCCGAGATCCCAGACGCGCCACTCTTTGAGCCGGTAGTAGTCGAGGGGGGACATCGCCTTCATGAAGGTGCTGCAGGTGTAGGTCCAGACCGGCTCGCCGCGGGCCATGAGTTCACGGTAGAGGGCGCGGATCTCGACCCGTTCCTGGTGACTGTAGAGCGTGGTCTGGTGGGGAATCCAAAGGTCGATCACGGGGTCCATCAAGCGGATTTCCGCCACATTCTGCGCGCCGTCCATGCAGGTCCGCATCTTGGGCGCGAACGTGCGGAGGAAGGCCCCGGCCTGGGCGGTCTGTTCGGCATGCTCGCGGGTGGCTTCGTCCCAGAGCTGGACCGCGTACTCCTCGTACTTCAGGCCGATGTCGTCGCGCAGATGTCGCTCGAACGCCAGCACCCACGTCTTGAACGCCTTCTGCCACGTTTCGTCCATGAAGGTCCAGCCGAGCCTTCTGGAGAAGCGCCGCTCAAAGTCCCGGATGATGCCGTAGGAGAAAATGATGGTGCCACCGTTGGCGCGAGCATAGGCGAGCTTGCGGCGGAGACCGATGTCGTAGCGCTGCCAGTCGACTGTCCCCTTGGGAGTACCGTCACGGCTGAATTCCATCAGGGGACGGGTGTTGACCAGGAAGGTATTGGTCCGATGGTTGGCGAGATCGGCCACTTCGGGCTCGGTCTTGGCGTAGTCCCAGTTGAAGACAGCGATGGGCATGCGGTCGGGAAGCCGCACGGGCAGGACGCGCACCCAGACCGGCAACGTCTTGGCAGGAAGCTCCCGATCGAAGGGGGTGAAGCTGAGGCCAGTCGTGTAGCGCCCCGGCGGCAAGGCAGCAGTGTTGATGCTGACCCAGACCTGGCGACTCTCGCCAGGAGGCACGACCAGACTCTGGGCCTGGTTCATCACCGGCAGTGGGTCGGCCACCGTCGTGCCGCCGCGCAGCTCCTGGAAAAGCACCTCATGGAGCGTAATGGCCTCGGGAGACAGGGCGGCGGCAGTAGCCTGGCCTGCCACCAGACGCACCCGGTGGTAGCGGATCACCCCGGCCCGTGGTTCGTCGCACCGGAGGATGACCTGAAAGAAGTCCGACTCCGGCGCGCGGAAGGATCGGGAGTAGAGCATGCGGCGGGAGTTCGGCGCCACCGGGACCACGCTGGAACTCCAGGTCCAGCCCTCGTTGATGATCTGCACGCTGGCCGCCTTGGGCGGCAAATCCTCCGCGGACAGTTCGGCGGCGAGGGTGTAGGTCTTCCCAGCTTCGAGCTGGATGGTCTGGCGGAAGTTCGAACTGTGCTCGCCGCCCTTGGCGCTGGCCGAGAGGACAAACGAGGTATCGCCTGCCGCATCACGCTCAATGGCATAGGCCATGCCGCGACTGGGGATGGGTTTCCAATGATCGGGGATGCCATCGGCGTTCTGATCCTCGTCCAAGTCCCCGTTGCGGAGAATGTTGGGGGCCTGCTCAAACGCGCCATCGGCGCCGTCTGTGAGCACCAGGGGGGCCACGCGCACGCGTCCTTCAAGCGGCGTGGACCCGAGGTTGGTGAGGACCATGGTGGTAGCCTCGGTCTCATTGCCGCAAGCCAGAATATCTGCCAGGGCAACGGGGTTGAGCGAAGGCGGCATCTCCGCGCGTGCGAAGGGCTCGAGCGGGTCCTTTGTCCAGACTGTGTAGCTGAGGCCGCTGAGCTTGCGGACCAGAGACTGCTGCTTGCCGGCCTGGGTGGCCCACTGCTTGGCTGGGAGAGAGTCGGCCCGGGATAGATTGCTCTTGGTGAAGGCCTCGACTTCGGTCGAAGCGCTGGCCAGGATCTGGCGCAATTCCTGGGCGAAGGACGAATCGCCTTGCGCGCGCTCGGTGAGACCCACTACCAACCGGGCGAGCAAAGCAGTCTGTGCAGTGGGATTCACGACCAGCGGGAATGCCTGGCGGGAACCGGGCGTCTCGACGACCAGAGCGGTCTCGCTGCCATCCACCATGCGGAACGTGGCTTCCCAGCCGTTGCCGTCCTTGCTGAGCGCCGGCTCAGGGGTCTGCCAGGGGCGCGGCAGCTTGGCGGGCCAATCGCGCATGAGTGTGGCTTGGGGTTTGGCGGCGCAGTCGGCCAGCGTCAGCCGGTTGGGCCCGAAGGAAACGGTGGGGAAGGCGATGGACGGGGAATCGCTGGTCTCGCCAAAGACCACCTCGCCGAAGCGTTCGGGAACCAGGAATTTGCCGAGTGTGGGAGACCAGGCGCTGAGCGGGGACTTGGCTTTGGCGTAGCGTTCCCGGCCGAGGTTCAGCCCCCAGACCATGCCCTGCTTCGGGGTCACCCCAAGGGTCTGGAAGGGGATGGTGACCTCCACCGTCCAGGCATCCGTGCCGACCTTGGTCGCCACCGTGAGATCCCCGTTCCAGTTGGCGTCGCCGGGGGACTGGCGGTCGAAGATCCCCCCCTTGGAGTTGAGGATGATCTGGGTGTAGCTCTTGCGATCGTGGTTGGTGTCCAGGAAGATCTCAACGCAGTCGTCGCGCCAAATGGAACTGTCCCGCTTCGTCGAGTAGGCCTTGATCCCCTTGACGTTGGGCTCCAGGCAGGTGACTGCCAGATACAGGTTCCGGTCGTCCCACAGTGCCCGGGCCTGCGTCTGCACGGGGACTTGGCGGGAAAAGTCCAGCTCGACAAAATGCTCGAAACGGGCCGCGCCTTGCCACTCGTCCGCCCCCACTGCACCATCAATTACCGGCGGCCTGGCAGCCCGACCGATCGTCAACCTAGGAACCGGAGGGACAGCAAGGGCTGCAAACAGGGGGAGAAATAGGCTCAGAGCAAGGAGGGTCCGCTTCATCGTCATCGTCCTCTTGATATGGCAGATCGCGCGTGCTGGCAAGCTCCGGTGAGTATGGCTTCGCTCCGAAAGGTGTCAACCCGTCGCCAGCGTGACGACGGGGGACGTCCGGGGGGATACAGTACGCCGCCGCCAATCCGCCACCCTCGCGCAGGGCCTCCCATGGATGCCGCCGCAGACCATCCCGAGCCCTCGTCCTTCCGGCGCCACTGGCGAATCGTGACGGTGGCCGGCTTGCTGGGGATGACCTACTTCCGGTGCTGCCTGATCGGCGCGCCCAGGACGAAGTTCCTGACCGAACTGGGGGCCACCGAACGCCACTTCGGCAT
>JABGQJ010000379.1 GCA_018648945.1 Victivallales bacterium | reverse complement strand
CATCACCTCGGTGGCTGTCGTCTGGCTCGCCACCTGGGAACGCTGGGAACTCCTCGCCAAGGAGCACGTGAGCTAGCCTGGATTGCTCAGTCCAAGCAGCGGACGCAGGTATTGCCCGGTGAAGGACTCCGGACAGGCAGCCACCTTCTCGGGGGTACCGGTGGCAACCACGAATCCGCCGCCATCGCCGCCATCGGGACCGAGGTCGATCACATGGTCGGCGACCTTGATGACATCCAAGTTGTGCTCGATCACCAGCACGGTGTTGCCCTGGTCGCGCAGAGACTGGAGAACGCGTAGCAGGTGGTCCACATCGGCGATGTGCAGGCCCGTGGTGGGCTCGTCGAGGATATAGAGAGTATGCCCTTGGGGTTTCCGGGCAAGCTCCGTGGCGAGCTTGACCCGCTGGGCCTCACCGCCAGACAGGGTGGTGGCGGGCTGGCCAAGGTGGATGTAGCCCAGCCCCACGTCGTAGAGTGTATCCAGGATGCGTTTGAGTTTGGGGATGGCAGAAAAGACCTCGCGCCCCTCTTCGACGGTGAGTTCCAGCACGTCCGCGACGCTGTGCCCGCGATAGCGGACGGTGAGCGTCTCATCGTTGTACCGGCGGCCCTGGCAGACTTCGCACTGCACATAGACATCGGGCAGGAACTGCATCTCGATCTTCTTGATGCCGTCGCCGCGACACTCCTCGCAGCGGCCGCCCTTCACGTTGAAGCTGAACCGGCCCGGCTTGTAGCCACGCACGCGGGATTCGGGAATCTTGGCGAACAGCTGGCGAATGGTGTCGAAGGCATTGGTGTAGGTAGCGGGGTTGGAGCGGGGGGTGCGCCCGATCGGGCTCTGATCGATGACGATCATCTTATCCACATGCTGAAGACCGTTGACGCGTAGGTGCTTGCCGGGAGGATCGGTCTTGATCCCTAGGTGCCGGTGAATGGCGCGTTTGAGGATGTGGTTCACCAGGGTGCTCTTGCCGGAGCCGGAGACGCCGGTGACACAGCAGAAGGTCCCCAAGGGGAATGCCACATTCACCTTCTTGAGATTGTGTGCCGCCGCGCCCTTCACGGTCAGCTTCTTGCCCATCCCCTTCAGCCGCTTCCCGGGAACCGGAATCTCACGGTCGCCATTCAGGAACTGCCCGGTCAGGGACTCGGGGCAGGCACGAATGGCACTGGGCGGGCCGGAACAGACCACCTCGCCACCGTGTCGCCCGGCGGCCGGACCAAGGTCCAGCACATGGTCGGCGGCCTCGATGGTGGCCAGATCGTGCTCCACCACAACCACCGTGTTGCCCTGGTCGCGGAGCTTGACCAGCGTGCGCAGCAAGCGGTCGTTGTCACGCTGATGCAGGCCAATGCTGGGCTCGTCCAGAATGTAGAGCACGCCGACCAGGCCACTGCCGACCTGGGTGGCCAGGCGGATGCGCTGGGCCTCGCCGCCCGAGAGCGTGCCGCTCTGGCGGGTAAGCGTCAGGTAGTTCAGCCCCACAGCCTGGAGGAAACCAAGGCGGGAGCGAACTTCCTTGACGATCTCGGCACCAATAGCAGCTTCCTCGCCCTCCAGGTTCAGGCTGTCGACGAAGGCGACGGCATCATCGATGCTGAGCGAACAGAAGTCATGGATGGAGCGGTCACGCAGGGTCACGGCGATGGAGGCAGGCTTGAGACGGGCGCCCTTGCAGTCGGGGCAGATCTGGTGGCCCATCAACTCCCGCAAGCGGTCGCGCACGGTCTCGCTCTCAGTCTCCCGGAAGCGCCGCATGAGGTTGGGGATGATGCCCTCGAAGGGCTTGCGCATCTTGTACTGCTTGCCGCGCCGGTAGTAGTCGAAATCCAGCTCCTCCTCGCTGCCGTGGAGCAGAACCTGCCGGGTCGCTTCCGGCAGCTCCTGCCAAGGGGTGGTCAAGTTGAAGTCGTAATGCTCGGTCAGGCGGCGCAGGAGGTGGTTGTAGTAGATGATCAGACGGCGCGGTCCCCGTCGCCAGGCGGGAATGGCGCCTCGGCGGATGGAGAGGGAGGGATTAGGGATGAGCAACTCGGGGATGATGACCGGGATGTTCCCCAAGCCGTTGCAGCTGGGGCACGCGCCGTAGGGGCTGTTGAAGGAGAAGTTGCGGGGCACCAGTTCGCCGAAGCTGAGCCCGCAATCCAGACAGGCCAAGTGCTCGCTGAGCATCTCCTCGCGCCAACCGCCCTCGGCTTCCTCGTCCTGTATCAGCACCACCAGGACACCTTCCCCCAAGCGCAGCGCCAGTTCGATGGAATCCGCGAGGCGACTGGCCTCGGCACGGCCCGCAACCAAGCGGTCGACCACTGCCTCAAGGGTGTGCCGACGGTTCTTATCCAGCTCGATCTCCCCGTCAAGCGAAACGATCTCGCCATCGACCCGGGCGCGGACGAAGCCATCCCGCTGCATGGTCTCGAAGACTTCGCGGTGCTCGCCCTTGCGCCCTTGGATGTAGGGAGCGAGGAGCATGAGTCGCTGCCCTTCGGGAAGGGCCTCGAGCTGGTTGCGGATCGCCTGGGCGCTCTGCCCCTGAATGGCCTTGCCGCAAGCAGGGCAATGGGGAATGCCCACATGCGCATAGAGCAGGCGCAGATAATCGTAGATCTCGGTGGTGGTGGCCACCGTGGAGCGCGGGTTGCTGCCCGCCGAACGCTGCTCGATGGCAATCGCCGGGGACAACCCCTCGATGTGGTCCACCTCGGGCTTCTGTAGCCGGTCGAGGAACTGCCGCGCGTAAGCCGACAGGCTCTCCACATAGCGCCTCTGCCCCTCGGCATAGAGCGTGTCGAAGGCGAGAGACGACTTGCCCGAACCACTGAGACCGGTGACGACCACCAGCGCGTCCCGCGGGATCGTCACGTTGATGTTCTTCAGGTTATGCTGGCGGGCACCCTGGATGCGGATTTCGTTGGGCATGGGGGACGATTCGCTTGCTAACGTCGGGTTCGAATACGGCAGGACAGGAATCTACACCCGACTCCGGCGAACGCAGGCGGTTCCACCTGCCCGCCGCGCGGTTGGCGGCGGGCAGGCGTTGAAGGAAAGGGAAGGGAGACCTACTTCTTCTCGCGCTTCTTGCGGCGGTTCTCGATGATCTCTTCGGCGATCGAGAACGGCACGGCTTCGTAGTGCTCGAACTGCATGGTGAAGGAGGCCCGCCCCTGCGTCATATTGCGCAGATCGCTGGTGTAGCCGAACAGGTTCGCAAGCGGGCAGATCGCCTTGATGACCTGCGCGTTTCCCTGCATTTCCATGCCGATGATCCGACCGCGCCGACCGCAGATGTTGCCGGTCACGCCGCCAGCGAAGTCCTCGGGGGTGGTAACGGACATGGCCATAACTGGCTCGAGCAGGACCGGATTGCCTTTCATGAAGCCCTTCTTGAAGGCCATGGAGGCGCAGGTGCGGAACGCCATCTCAGAACTGTCGACATCATGGGACGAACCGTCGGTCAAGCGAACCCGGAGGTCCACCACCGGGTAACCGGCCCAGGCACCCTCGGCCATGGCGGCCACGACGCCCTTCTCGACAGCAGGAATGTACTCAGTCGGGATGTTGCCACCCTTAACTTCGTTGACGAACTCGAAGCCCTGGCCGGGCTCCATCGGCTCGATGGCAAAGACGACGTGGGCGTACTGACCGTGTCCACCCGTCTGCTTCTTGAACCGCTCGTTGATGGCGGCGGTAGTAGTGATCGATTCACGGTAGGCCACCTCGGGGGCACCGGCGGTGACCTGTACCTTGAACTCGCGCAACAGGCGATCCATGAGGATCTCCAAGTGCAACTCGCCCATGCCAGAGATGACCGTGTCCTCGGTCTCGGGATTCACCTTGACCACGAAGGTGGGGTCCTCCTCGGCTAGACGCATGAGCGCAGTCTGCAGCTTGTCGCGGTCTTCCCGGCTCTCGGGATGGGCGGCGACGCTGATGACGGGAGCAGGGAAGTCGATCGCTTCGAGCACAATCGGGTTGTCTTCGCAGCAGAGCGTGTCACCCGTGACCGTGTCGGAGAGACCCACGACCGCGCCAATCTCGCCGGCATACAGACAATCCACCATTTCCTGGCGATTGGCGTGCATCTTGAAAAGACGCCCTACCCGCTGGCGCTTGCTCTGGCTGGAATTGAGTACGTAGGTGCCCGCTTCGAGCGTGCCGGAGTAGACGCGCACGTAGATCAGTTTCCCAACGTGCTTGTCGGACACAACCTTGAAGGCCAGGGCAGCCATCCGACCGTCATCCTGCGGTACCCGCTCGATCTCCTCGCCTTTCAGGCACTTGCCGGAGATGGGCGGCAGATCAATGGGGCTGGGGAGGTAGTCGACCACCGCGTCCAGGAGGCGCTGCACGCCCTTGTTCTTGAAGGCGCTGCCGCACAGAACGGGGCAGATGAGGTGCTTGTGGGTGGCGTCGCGAATGGCCTCGATGATCTCCTCGGCGCTGATCTCCTCGTCGGCGAAGTACTTCTCGAGCAGTTCGTCGTGGAGTTCGGCCACCTTCTCGATCATGTTCTGGCGCCAAGGAGCGGATTCCTCTTCCTGCTCGGGGGTCAGAGCCTCCTCGCGGAAGGTGGTGCCCTGATCGCCCTCGTCATAGTAGACCGCGCAGTTGCGGACCAGGTCGATGATGCCGCCAAACTCAGCGCCGGCACCGATGGGGAGCGTCACCGGCACGACATTCGCACCCAGATTCTCCTCAATCTGCTCGACCACACTGTAGAAATCGGCACCGATGCGGTCCATCTTGTTCACGAAGCAGATGCGTGGTACATCGTATTTCTCGGCCTGGCGCCAGACCGTCTCAGACTGGGGTTCCACACCACCGACAGCGCAGAAGAGGCCGATGGCCCCGTCCAGGATGCGCAGACTCCGCTCCACCTCGACCGTGAAGTCCACATGGCCGGGCGTATCGATAATATTGATTTGATGGTCGTTCCAGAAACAGGTGGTGGCCGCACTCGTAATGGTGATGCCGCGCTCCTGTTCCTGAATCATCCAGTCCATCGTGGCTGTGCCGTCGTGCACTTCGCCAATCTTGTGGACCTTGCCGGAATAGAAGAGAATACGTTCGGACGTCGTTGTTTTGCCCGCATCGATGTGGGCCATGATACCGATGTTGCGTAGTTTGGCGAGAGGCTGCTGTCGAGGCATGGTGCGCACCTATGGAAATGTGGTCCCGAGTCATAACGGGTAGGGGCACAATAGGGTGCCCGTCTCGCCAAACCGGCGAGCATCTTCCTTCCAACCCACGGAACCAGTTGGGGTTCAAGCGGAAGCCGAGCCCATTACTATAGCACGTATCCGCCAATCAGCCGTAGCAAGTCGCATGTTTTGCGCGCAAGCCACGGGTTTGCTGGCCTTTCCCCCTGCCACCGCGGGCCCGGGAAGCGACCACGCGGACCCACCATCAGGCGAGATCCGCGCCGGGGAACAAAGGGGCATGTCGACTCGACGTTAGAACACCTGCCCGCCGGGAATGACGTTGATGTCGGCCTTGGCCAGGCACTCGATGGCGGCATCGGGATCGTCGAAGCGGAAAATGAGCGCCGCGTTGTCCGAGTGGCTCTCGGCAAAGGCGTACATGTACTCCACGTTCACGCCGCACTCCTCCAGCGTGTCGAGGATTCGGGCCAGCCCGCCAGGCTTGTTCTCGACCTCCACCGCCGTCACTTCGTTCACCATGGAGACGATATTCTCGTCGGCCAGGGCGCTCTTTGCCCCTCCCATATCGTCCACGATCAGCCGCAGAATGCCGAAGTCGCTGGTGTCGGCCAGCGAGAGCGCCAGGATGTTCACCTTGGCCTCGCGCAGGACCCGCGTGACATGCGCCAGGCGACCGGTCTTGTTCTCGAGGAACACGGAGAGCTGAGGAATCTTCATGGGAGGTCCTCCTACCTGCTACGGTCTCTGGTCAAGTACCCTCTTGGCCTTGCCCACGCTACGCTCGATGCTGCCGGGCTCCACCAGTGTAACCTTGGCAGAAAGGCCGTAGAGATCCTTGATCCGCTTGCCGATGATGGTCCGAAGCCGTTCCAGACCCCGAATCTCGTCGGAGAAGATCTCGGCCGAGACCTCCACGCGGACTTCGAGATCGTCCATGGCGCCGGTGCGCGACAACACAATTAGATAATGCGGGCTGGTGCCCTCGATTTCAAGCAGCAGCGACTCGATCTGGGACGGGAAGAGGTTCACCCCGCGGACGATCAGCATATCGTCCGACCGATGGGAGACCCGGTCCATGCGCACGATGGTCCGACCGCAGGCACACTTGTCGTAGTTCAGCGTGGTGATGTCCCGCGTGCGGTAGCGGATCAGCGGCAGGGCCTGCTTGGTGATCATGGTGAAGACCAGCTCGCCTTCCTCGCCCTCGGGCAAGACCTCGCCGGTGACCGCGTCGATGATCTCGGGGTAGAAGTGGTCCTCGAAGATATGCAGGCCGCATTTGGACTCGCAGTCGCTGGACACGCCCGGCCCAATCACCTCGGAGAGGCCGTAGATATCGTAGGCATCGATGCCGGTCAGGCCCTCGATGCGAGTGCGCATTTCCTCGGTCCAAGGCTCGGCTCCGAAAATGCCCTTGCGCAGCTTGGTGGCCTCGATCGGCTGGCCGATCTCCTCGGCCTTCTCGGCCAGGAACAGGAAGTAGGAGGGGGTGCAGCAGATGGCGGTGACCCCGAAGTCGTTCATCACCATAATCTGCTTCTCGGTATTGCCGCCGCTCATGGGGATGACCGTGCAGCCCAGCCGTTCCAGGCCGTAGTGCGCACCCAGACCGCCGGTGAAGAGGCCGTAGCCATATGCATTCTGCACCACATCCTCGGAAGTGATCCCGAGGCACTGGAAGGTGCGGGTCATCACCTCCGACCAGATGGCGATGTCTTCCTGAGTGTAGCCAACCACGGTCGGGCGACCGGTGGTGCCGCTGGAGGCATGGATGCGCACCACCTCGCTCATATCGGCCGAGAACAGGCCGAAGGGGTAGTGATCGCGCAGATCGGTCTTAAGAGTGAAGGGGAACTTGGCCAGATCCTCCAGGCAGGTCAGATCCGCCGGCGTCAAGCCTTGCTCGTCGAATGACTTGCGGTAGAACGGCACCCGCTCGTAGACCCGCTCCAACGTCTCGCGCATTCGCGTCAACTGAACCTGACGCAGGCTGTCGCGGTCCAGAAAGTCCTTCAGAAAGAGATCTTCGCGCATGGTGTGGCTCCTCTTGTGCCCGCCCGGCTTCGCGCCCGAGCATTCTGTCTGCTGCCTTGCACCCGTTGCCACGCATGGTTGGCCTAGGAAGGGCGGCCAGTATCATGGCAACAAGGGACTTCCACGTTACCCTCTTTTCGGGTGCCCCTCAACCCCGCGGACCGGCCTCCACAACAGTCATGACTCCACCTGGCGCAAGAAATTGCGCGCCACGTTCCACATAGATGAATCCATTC
>JABGQJ010000378.1:2386-7458 GCA_018648945.1 Victivallales bacterium | reverse complement strand
CCAAGGCGTCGGTCTGTCGATCAGGTTCCGCTCTCATCCTCTCCTCCTTGGCGTTCTTAGCGTCTTGGCGGTCGGTTTCCTGATCCACTACCGGAACAGTAGGTGGGAGGACGCGATGCCGCAAGTTGATGGCCGCACCCGGAGATGTGGAATCGCCAAGGCACCGAGAACGCCAAGGGGGGAAGCCGGAGGAACACGGGACCAAATGTAGTTGAGCAGGGCGAACGTGGACACTGACGAGCAGCCCAAGTGCACTGCTCCCGCCTTCTGCCTCCTGAATCCGTTCTCATCCTCTCCCCCCTTGGCGTCCTTGGCGCCTTGGCGGTCACCCCTCTGGAACGATGAGCAGCTCCGCCCAGACGATCTGCACGGGTTCGCCGGCGGCGTTGCGGATCTCCACCACGCTTTCGCCTTCGCCAACGGCGGCCACGGGTGCGGCAAAGGCGGCCAGCTGCCCCACATTCTCGGCCAGAGTCAGTTCGGGAGCGGTGGCGGGAGAACACAACTCCCCATTGAGTCGCACCTCCTGTTGGCAGGCTGTCGGCGTGTCCTCGGCCAGGCCAAGCAGCACCTGAACGGTCCCGCCTTCGGGCGCGAAGCCGACGGGGATCCTCAGTTCGCGGAACTGGCCCGACTGGAGCTCGATGGGCAGAGCACAGGCGTTTTCGCGACCATCGGGCACGGTGTCGGTGTAGGTGACCACATGGCGGCGCACCTGCTTGCGGACCTGACAGGCGTCCCCAGCCATGGTCAGAATCCGTTGCCGGTCGGACTCCGTCGCCACGGCGGTTTCGGAGTCCATATGGTTGAAAAGGTAGAGACGGTCCGCCCCCTGCCAGAGGTAGTTTGCGGCGGAGCCGAAGACCATCTCCGCAGTGCTGATGACTGGCGGCGCGGCCGGGTAGGCCCGGGTCAGGATCTCCACCCCTGCGGCCAGGGTCACACTCTCGGGCATGAGCCGTTGCCAGAGGCGGATAGGCATGGCGTAGTCGGTCGTGGCCCAGAAGGCTGTGGGCACCACCATGTCCACCAGACCCTCTGCTGCCCAGGCTACCGCATCCATGCCCAGTTCCGCCGCAGAGTCGGGGCGGCTCGGGACGCGCACGCCGAGTTGCACCGGATGCCCCAGTCGTGCCGCTGCCCGTTCCGTGAGCCTGCGTGCCTCGCGCATGAAGGCGGTGAGCTGCTCCCGGCCCTCCGCCTCGTGCCCGGGGCGGAAGTGATAGCCGAAGCGCATCCAGTCCAGTTCCAGTCCGTCCAGGTCAAACGTCTCCAGCAGTTCGCCAACCTGCGCCAAGGCCCGGGCCCGGACCTCCTCGCGCCCGTAGTCCAGCGCCGCGTCCTGCCAGCGGGTGAAGCGATAGGGCACCCGGCGGCAGTCGGGGTTCTCCCGCCAGAAGTCGGAATGCATGTAGTTGCCCGGATTGTCCACACTGTGGATGTCGTTCATGCGCATGGTGATCCAGGGCGACACCCCCTGCTCGCGGGCATAGGCCAGCCAGAAGGCGTAGGGGTTCAGGCCCTCTTCGTGTAGCGCGCGGGCGTTCCTCACCCACAACGCCGCATGACCGGTAAGCTCGTTCTCGCCGTAGCGGACCGTCTCATCCTCGGCGAACTCGACGCCTTCCCAGATCGGTTCCCATGCCGCCGCCGCATAGCTGGCGCGCATGCCCGCAACGCAGAACAGCACCTCCCGCGTCAGAGGCCCGGCGTAGTGATCGACCAGTTCCCGGAGCCCGGCTTCGGTCATGGCCTCCGGATTTCTGCTGCCGAAGAAATGCGAGTTGTCTTCGTTGATCGCGATACCGGCGGCGTGCATGATGGCTCTCCCGATTGGTTTTGGGCACAGTCCGAATCTACCGCCAACTCCAGGCCTTGCCTCTGGAAACTGGACGAACTTCGCGCCATCTTTGGGCCAGTACCCTCAACCCCGGAGTTCCGCCATGAATCGCATCGTGGTCAATGTGCCCTTGCAGCCCGTCACCATCGACCGCCATATCTACGGCCATTTTGCGGAGCACCTAGGGCGTTGCATCTACGAGGGTCTGTGGGTTGGCGAGGACTCGGCAATCCCGAACACACGGGGCGTTCGCGACGACGTGGCCGAGGCCCTGCGCCAGATCGCCATCCCGAACCTGCGCTGGCCGGGGGGGTGCTTTGCGGACGAGTACCACTGGCAGGACGGCATCGGGCCACGCCAGGACCGGCCCAGCATGGTGAACACCCATTGGGGAGGCGTGACCGAGGACAACTCCTTCGGGACCCATGAGTTCCTTGAGCTCTGCGCCCAACTCGGCTGCGACCCGTACATCTGCGGGAATCTGGGCAGCGGCACGGTGCAGGAGATGCAGCAATGGGTCGAGTATCTCAACTTCGACGGCCAGAGCCCCATGAGCGACCTGCGCAAGGCCAACGGTCGGGACGAGCCCTGGGGAGTCCAACTGTGGGGCGTGGGGAACGAGAACTGGGGGTGTGGCGGCAGCATGCGGCCCGAGTTCTACGCCGACCAGTACCGACGCTACGCAACCTATTGCCGGAACTTGGGCGGCACTCGCCTCCGCAAGATCGCCTGCGGACCCAGTGGCGGCGACTACCATTGGACCGAGGTCCTCATGCGCGAGGCCGGCAGATACATGGATGGCCTCTCACTGCACTACTATTGCGGCACCGGGGCCAAGAGCCGTTCCGCCACCCAGTTCGAGGAGATCGACTGGTTCGAGCAGCTGCGCCGCGCGCTGCACATGGACGAGCTCGTCCGCAATCACGTGGCGATCATGGACCGCCACGATCCGGCGGGACGGATCACGCTGGCGGTGGACGAATGGGGCGCGTGGCACCAGGTCGAGCCCGGCACCAACCCCGGCTTCCTGTACCAGCAGAACACGGTGCGCGATGCCTTGGTGGCGGGGCTTACGCTCAACGTGTTCAACCGCCACTGCCGCCGGGTTCGCCTCGCCAACATCGCCCAGACGGTGAACGTACTCCAGGCGATGGTGCTCACGGAGGGCGCACGCATGCTCCGCACGCCCACCTGGCATGTCTTCGAGATGTACAAGGTCCACCAAGACGCCGACCTGCTGGATGTGGAGGTGCGGGGCGACGCCTATGTCTGCGAGGACAAGAGCATACCGATGGTCGATGTGTCCGCTTCGCGGGATGCGGCTGGCACCATCCACCTCTCGCTCTGCAACACCGATCCCAACCGCTCGGCGGACGTCCGCTGCGACTTGCGCGGGATGGCCCCCGCAACCGTGAGCAGTCGCGTCCTCACGGCTGCCGAGATCACCGCCCACAATACCTTCGGTGAGCCGGGGCGCGTGGTGGCTCAGGGCTACGATGGCCTGAGCTTGAAGGGGGGAGCGTTGGTTGGCGAGTTGCCCCCCATGTCCGTCACCGTGGCGGCGGTTCGCGAGTAACTCGGCCCAGCGCGTTCCCCTCCTGCTCCTTCTACGCGTGGGTCAGGCGGCGCGGGAGCGCGCTGTCGCTCTCGATGACTTCGTACATCATGCGGCTCTGCATCTCGGCCTTGAGCGAGGCGGCACCGGGGTCGTCCCAGAGATTGTGGAGCTGGTTGGGGTCCTGGGTGAGATCGAACAGCTCGCCTCGGTTGCGGTCGCCGCCGTAGACGGTCATCCACGCGTTGTCGGTGATCAGGGTGCGGAGTTGGAGGCCGAGGTAGTCCTCGTCCAATTCGCTGAGCACGGCATCGCGAACGCTCGCAGTCTCGCCCGAGAGCAGGGGAGCCAGGCTGTGGCCAGGCCATGGCGGACGCTGCTGGACACATTCGGGAGTGGGCGGGGCTTCGCCTTCGGGAATGGGGAGGCCGGCGAGTTCGAGGATGGTGGGCGCGAAGTCGAGCGCGGAGACCAGGGCGTCGGTGGTCAGGCCGGCGGCGAATTGCCGCGGATAGCGCCAGATGCCGGGCACCCGCAGGACTTCGTCGAAGTGGGCGGGGGGCATGTTGTCCAGCCAATGGTCGCCGAGGCAGCGACCGTGGTCGGACATGAAGACGACGACCGTATCCTCGCGCAGGCCGCGCTCGTCGAGTTCGTCGAGCAGGAGCCCCACATGGTGGTCCACGTGGGAGATCATGCCGTAGGTCATGGCGCGCATTTTGCGGATATGGTCGTCGGGCATGTCGGTGAGGCCGCTGCAGCCGGAGGTGAGGAACTGCTCGCGGAACTGCATGGCCATGTGGTCGGGCAGGTCATCGAGTTCGCCGTCCCGGCGGTTGGGAGGCGGGACATCGTCCGGGTCGTACATGCTGCCCCAGGGCTCGGGCGCGGTATAGGGGGGGTGGGGATCGGGGAAGGAGTGCCAGATGAAGAAGGGCTCGTCCGCCGCTTGGGCCTGGTCCATGGCTGCGATGCAACGCTCGGTCATCCACTGGTCATAGTGAAGCTCGGCCGGGAGTTGGCTGGCCCAGGCCCGCCGCAGATGGAACTCGTCGGGGGCGAGGGGAGGCGGGGCCATGAGTTCGCGCCAGCGAGGCTCGCGGGCGCTGACCCACTTCACGTAGTCGCCTTGGATGCCGTTGCCGTTGCCGCAGAGGAAATCCACGCTCTCCAGCCCGTAGTAGGGCGTGGGAATGGCGGACACGCGGCCGTCGCCCCAGAACCCCCGGACCTCGCACCACTCCTGGGGGTCGAGAGTGCTCGGGTCCGTGCCACGCATGGGGCTCCAGTTGCGCAGATGATGCTTGCCGATGCCGTGGGTGTGGTAGCCCGCCTGGCGCAGGGATTCAGTGATGGTGGGCAGCTCGGGATCCAGCGACATGCCGTTGCAGCGCACGCCGTGACCGCGCGGGGTGCGACCGGTGAACCAGGAGGCCCGGGTGGTCATGCACATGGGATGGATCGTGTAGGAACGACTTAGCCGTACCCCGTCCGCCGCCAGACGGTCCAGGTTGGGTGTCTGGATCAGGGGGTGTCCGTCGCTGCCCAGGCAGTTGCCGGGCATCTCGTCGGTCACGATCACGAGGAAGTTCGGACGGCGCTGGTCGCTCATTGCCATTCTCCATGGATGGAACCGGTTGCCGAAACATGTCGGGGCAACCCGCCAAAGGCAACTTG
>JABGQJ010000378.1:0-2286 GCA_018648945.1 Victivallales bacterium | reverse complement strand
CTGGTCGCTCATTGCCATTCTCCATGGATGGAACCGGTTGCCGAAACATGTCGGGTCAACCCGCCAAAGGCAACTTGTTGCCCGCCGTGGACAACGGGTCTGGCCGGCCATGTCCTTGCCGGATGGATCGACTTCGCGTAAGCTGGGAACTCAGGGGGGGCTCGGCGTGGTCTACGTGACCGTGAGTTCCTCGTGGAGTAGCATCTTGTGCGAAACCCCAACGAAAGGTCCCAGACATGCGCGCAAAACTTCTGTGGTCACTAGCGATCCTCTTCCTCGGCACGAGCCTGACCGGGCTCGCAAAGCCCCCCTTTGCCGGCGCGGAAGCCGAGAAGCCCAAGCGAGGTGGTTGGAGGTGGGGTGCCCGAGACAAGGGCAAGGGCAAAGAGAAGGCCGAGAAGGCAGGCAAGGAGGAGAAAGAGAAGGCCGAGAAGGCCGAAAAGACCAAGGGCGGCGGCTGGTGGCGCCGCGACAAGGACGAGAACGATGTGGACAAGAAGGCCAAGGAAGCCAAGGAAAAGGCGGAGAAGGAGAAGAAGGGCCGCGACAAGCAGGTTGAGAAGAAGGCTGAACAGGTCCAGAAGGATGCCGACAAGGGCTCCGAGAAGGGCAAGGAAGCACGGGCCAAGCGGAAGAGGTGGTGGCAGTGGTAGGCCAAGCGTTCCCCAGCAGGTGATCCATTCGGGCCTCCGGTCGTCCACGCGACGGTCGGGGGCGTTCTTCCGCAAGGGATGGGGAGGGCGTGTTCCCCAAGCTTGAAAACACGAAGGGCGCCCCTACTCTTCGAGAAGTCGATGACTCGGACATCTGGCGGGCATCGCCGGGTTCCGTTCCAGCGTGGCCCATGAGTGGAAGGCACACCGACCATGGCGGACCTGAAGAGCCCAATCCTGATCCATCTCAAGGGCTGGCTGTTCCTCGCGATTCTGCTGGTCTCCGGCGGTATCATGTTGGTCCAGTTCCCCGGTTGGCGCGTCGCGGCTCTGCTGGGGCTGGTCGCTTGGTCGGCCGCCAGGTTCTACTACTACCTTTTCTATGTCATCGAACACTACGTGGACCCAGACTTCAGGTTTGCCGGGATCTGCGCCGCCGTGAAGTATCTCTTGACGCCCAAATCCCGCAGACTTCCCCCAACTCCTCCCCCGGACAACCACTAGCTATGTCCCTCACCATGCACAAACCGCTGCTCATGATTCCCGGCCCCACCGATTCCCCACCAGAGGTGCTCCGGCGCTGTGGGTTGCCAACATTCCCCCACTACGAGGGGGATTTCCCGGCCTTCTACAAGCAACTCGTCGACAAGATGAAACCGATCTTCGGCACGACCGAGGGCACGGTCCAGATCGCCAACGGCAGCGGCACGACCGCCGTCTGCATGATGCTGGCCAGTATCCTTACGCCCGACGATTCGGTCTTGGTCATCCACAACGGAGGCTTCGGCGACTACGCGGAAGCCAATGTGCGCTGCCTCGGCGTGCCCTGCACCGTGGTGAAGGGCGAGCATGGTACGGTCATTGATTGCGCCAAGGTGCGCGAGGAGATGCGGCGGGGAGGGCATTCGTTCATCCTTGTGACCCACAACGAAAGCTCCACGGCGATCGTGAATCCGCTGCCTCCCTTGGGTGAGATCGCGCGCGAATTCGGCGCGTTGCTGCTGGTGGACTCGGTCTCCGGCGTCGGAGGCGTGGTCATCGATATGGACGGTTCCGGGGCGGACGTGGTCGCCGGGGCTTCCCAGAAGTGCCTCGAACTGCCGCCGGGGCTTGGTTTGGTGGCCATCGGGCCGCGCGCCTGGGACCATCTGCGGGCCATGGAGAACCGCCGGGTGCCGTATGTGCTGGACATCGTGCGCTGGCAGAACTCCTTCGAGACCCGGGGGGATTGGCACCCGCAACTCACCACCGGGGCCACCACCATGCTCTACGCGCTGGACTGGATGGCCGACCGGATCAACGAGGAAGGCATCGCCAACCGGCAGGAGCGGTTCCGGGCCGCGGGCGACTACCTGAAAGCGGGCATGGCCGAACTGGGTTTCGGCAACCCCACCGATCCGCGCCACGCCTCGCCCGTATTGAGTGAGTTCACCATGCCCGAGGGAATCCTGGCCAGCGAATTCCGCTCCTGGTGCGTCGCGGAGCGCAACACCATGATTGGGGGAGGCATGCGGCTCAATGCCGCAGGCGACGGCATCTCCTTCCGCGTGGCCCACTTCGGGCTTGCGGCCGAGCGGGGATGCATGGACCACATGCTGGGAATCGCCCGCGAGTTCCTGACCTAGTGGCTCAA
>JABGQJ010000377.1 GCA_018648945.1 Victivallales bacterium | reverse complement strand
CCCGTGCATCGGCATCCTGTGACAGGTCGAGCCCATTCGCGTTCACGGCCGCCCCACTGATTAGGGCGGCGTGGTTGCCGTTGCCGAGCAGGTCTGTCCATTCATCCTCCTCGGTCGCCTCGTTATAGGTGACGCCCGGGCCACCATACCATGCGGCCTGGCCAGGTGGCGGGGCCCAGGCGCTGGCGGGGTTGATCATGCGGAGGGCGGTGTGGATGTTCACGAGACGTCCTCCATGGCCATGGTGCCGTCCCAGTTGGTGCCGTCGAAGGAGACGAAGGTGAGCAGGTCGACGCCGGAGGCGGTGAGACTGGGGGCGGTGCCGCCGGGCCAGAGGTTCTGGGCGTCCCAGGTCTGGGTGTAGGCGCCGCCGTTGGTGAGGCGGATGGAGATGGCCCCGGCGCCGGCGACGGCGGGGAAGGTCCAGGTGGTGTTGCCTGTGGTGGTGGCGATGTATACGGCATTGAAGATGCTGGGGACGGTCTGGGCGCCGGTGAGGTTGCCGAGATCGTAGACGGCGAGCTGGAGGAGGCAGAACCAGGCGGTGCCGTCGTGGTAGTAGAAGCCTTTGGCGGCTTTGGCGGTGGTGTCGGTGGCGGTGAGGCGGTAGATGGCGCTGGTGGTGGGGCTGCCGGGGAGCTCGGCGACGCCGATGATGACGGTGTAGGTGGAGACGATGAGGGCCTTGATGTATACCCAGAGGTTGGCGAGGGTGAGGCGGACGCGGGCGTAGGTGGATGCGGAGTTGAAGAGGGTGAGCTCGTCGGCATCGACGGGGGTGGTCTTGGCGGTGTCTGGGCGGATGATGTCGAGGGGATCGCCGGTGGTGCCGTCGCCGCTCATGGCGGTGGTGGTGGCGACACTGGTCAGGGCGGTTCCCTGGGGGCTGGAGGTCTGGGTGTGGCGGTTGCCGGTGATGGCGCGGACCTGGACGATCTGCCAGTTGTTGCCGATGTATTTGATGATGATCTGGGAGACGAAGAGCCACTCCGGGGAGAGTGCCTGGAGGGCGCCGAGGCTGATGCTGGCGGGCTCGCGGGCGGCTTCGGTGGCTTCTGCGGCGCTCACGGCCTGGCCCTGGATGAAGAGGTGGCGCAGCGCCTGGGATGGGGCGTCGGCGGCCATGGGCTGTTCGAGGACCCAGACGGACATGTGGGTATTGTTGGTCATGGCGGTCTGCTGCCAGGCGCCGCCGGTGTATTCGTTCCAGTATGGGATGTTGCCGTTGAGGGGGACGACGTCGACGGCGGCGGTGTCGAAACTGACGGCGGCACCGGCTCCGGAGAGGGTGAAGTTGGGGTAGTTGCCCTCGGCGGCGAGGGCGTCATTCGTGGTGGGGACGTCTTCGTCCATGAGGCGGGTGGCGGCGACGGAGGGGCGGCGGTCGGCGGCGGTGGTGGAGTCTAGGGTGTAGTCGGCGAGGGTGCCGCCGGAGGTCTTGTAGGTGCCGATGTTGGCGTGGTCTGCGCGGTGGTTCTGCCAGGTCATGAGGCCATGGCATTCGCGGGTGTATACCCAGGTGGTGTTTTCGGTGTCGTAGTAGGCGATGGAGATGAGGATGTACTGGTAGTTGGTGTCGTCGATGGTGGAGATATCGACCCAGGCGGCGGTGCCGGCGGCACCGTCGTAGCGGAGGAAGTAGGCCTTGGCGGTATCGGTGCCATGGGCGTCGGAGGTCCAGCCGGTGACGATGGTGGTATCGAGGACGCCGCGCCAGATGGCAGACCAGGTGCCGGTGAGGGTGACGGTGCGGGTGCTGTTTTCGCCGGTGACGACGACGGAGTCCGGATCGTCGAACCCGGTGGGTTCCTTGGTCCAGCCGGCGAGGACGGCAAACCAGGCGCGGATGGCCTGCCAGATGCGGAGGACGGACCAGGAGCGGATCCCGGTTTCGGTGCCGGCTTCGGCTTCTTCCTGGGTGGCGGGGGGCTGGGTGAGGATGGCGGACCAGGAGCCGTCGGTCCGGCGGTAGGTGACGTTGCCGTCGCCGGTGTTGTCGAGGTAGTAGTTGCCGTCGAAGCCGAGACCGGAAGCGGGTGCGCCTTCGCCGTAGAGCCAGGTGGAGCCGTCGCCGCCGAAGGCGAAGAAGACGGGGGTCTGCCAGGTGTCGCCGTAGTCGGTGGAAAGTCGATACCAGGTGTGGGTGCCGGCGATGTAGTCGTCCACATAGTCGCCGGTTTCGCTGGTGCTGTACTGGATCTGGGTGCGGGCGGGGAGTGGGCCGAGGGGGGCGGGGGGTTCGTCGGAGCGGGCGCGGATGTCGTCGTAGGCGGTGAGACTCAGGAAGCCGGCGGCGCGGTTGGCTTGCTTGCCGGTATCGATGGGGGTCCAGTCGCCGGCGGTGATCATGACGCCGCGGTCGTCGCCGGTCTGGTCGCCGACGACGACGACGGGGTAGCGTTCGTCTTCGTCGCGTTCGGCGAGGGGGATGAAGGCGCGCTCGACTTCGTCGACGATGGGGAGGAAGTTGGTGGGCTTGGCTTCTTCGCGGAGCTCCTGCTTGCTGACGACGACGACGGAGACGGAGATCTCCCGGACGGGCTGGGCGGGATCGGCGAGGCCGGTGGGTCCATCCCAGGAGCCGATGAGGACGATGGCGGCGGGGAGTTTGTTGAAGTTGCCGATCTGGCGGACGACGTCGTCGCGGCGGGTGGTCTGCAGGATCTTTACATCGACGAGGCTGGTGGCGTAGGCCTCGAGCCGGCCCTTGATGCCGGCGGCTAGATCGGTGAGGTTTACATGGCGGTTGATGGTGGCCATTGCCTACTGTTCCTGGATCGCCTGGAGGACGAAGCGGTCGCCTTCCTGGAGCATGAAGTCGGCCACCTGCCAGTTGGGGGGCCAGAAGGGGTTGGGGGCCTGGGGGCGGGTGCGCTTGCGGAGGGCGAAGAGGGCGTGGAAGTCGTCGTCGCCGGTGGAGTAGCCGAGGATGCCGAGGGAGCCGGCGGCGTCGCTGGGGATGACGAAGAGGTCGCGGCCGCCGGATTCGAATTCAGAGGCGCGCTTTCCTTCGGCTTCGTCGTCGATGGGGATGGTGAGGGCGCGGGCGTTCTTGGCGACGATGGGGCCGCCGAATTCTTTCTGGGCAGCGGCGACGTGGTTGGTGTGGACGCTGACGGCGGTGGCGGAGACGGAGTCCAGATTCACCGTTTTTGCCAGCTTTCGCCAAAACCCCGTACCGCCCGGGCGGCTGGGCTTGGCGCGGGCGTTCTTGCGAGCCTGCATGGCGACGCGATTGCCGGTGCGCTTGAGCCAGGGCAGGGTCTTGCCGAGGCGCTCGAGGGTGGCGACCATGTCGGCTTTGTAGGCGTCTAGGTTGGTGGTGACTTTGAAGCGCATTTGGGGAAGTGGACTCAGTGGACGGAGTGGGGACAGTGGACGCAGTGAAGAGCTAGAGCCCTGCCATGCCGTCTTTGGTCATCATTGGATCGTCGCCGTCGATGATGAGGGAGTCGGCGACGTCGGTGTTTTCGGCTGGGGCGGGGGTGGCGCCGAGGGTGAGCTCTCCGGAGGCGACTCGCTCCAGGGCTGCGTAGACGCGCTCGATGCGCTTCTCGAGGCCGGCGGGTAGTTCGCCGGTGGCGCGGGCGGTGTAGGCGAGCTCCTCGACGAGGGTGAGGGCCCAGGCCTGGACGAGGCGGAGGGCGGTGGCGTCGGTGACGGGGGTGATGTAGCGGATGGCCACGTAACCATCGACGATGCCCTCGGCCGAAGCGATGTCCTGGTCGACGAGGTCGGTGTCCACGGCTTCTTCGTCGGCGCTGTAGTAGACGTCGTCGTAGGTGTTGCGGAGGCGGAGCTGGACGTCGGCGGTGGTGAGGTAGGACATGGGAGGGGCTCGGGGATTGGAATTCAGGAGTCAGGAGTCGGGATTCAGTAGTTGGGAGAGGAAGGGGAGAAGGCCCCGGGGCGGGTGCCCCGGGGCGGGAGGGGGATGGGATCAGGTGGCGAAGCCGCCGTAGGCGAGGGGCGGCAGGGTGAGTGCCGCTTCGCCGCGATAGTGGATGCCGTAGGCGTTGACGCCGCCGGGGATGTTGCCGTCCTCGCCGCCGGTGGTGCCGAGGAAGACGGTGGCGTCGGTGGGCTTGTCGAGGGCGATCAGGGCACCCATCTTCCGTTGCTGCATGAGCACGGGCTTGACGGCGCCGCGATCGGCGAGGATGTACCAGTACTCGGAGTAGTCGCCGATGAGGTACGGGTTGATGATGATCTCGACCAGGCCCTCGTTCGCGTTCACGGCAGTCGCGCCGCCAGCTGCGGTGTTGACGATACCGTGGGCGACGGTGCGGTTGGAGGGGCCGACCATGAGGTACATCGGTTTCACGCCCAGGGGCTTGCCGTTGTAGCCAGCGTAGGCGATCATGAGGTCGTAGGCGGTGGTGAAGGTGGTCGCGCTCAGGGCGTCGGTGGTGTAGTTGTTGATGGTGTTGCCGTTCAGGGTCCGGGCGGCGGCGAAGAAGGCGGTGCCGTCGAGCCATTCGGCGTTGGCGATGAGGGCGTCGGTGCCGATGTCGGGCCAGAGCTGGGTGGCGTCCATGCCCATCTGCTGGAAGGCGACGGGGAAGAGGCCGAGCTGGTCGTCTTCGATGGTGTTGGTGGGCACCGCGATGGAGTGCTCGAAGTCGCGGTTGATGACCTGCAGGTACTGCGCCTTGAAGGAGTTGAATTGGCGCGGCCCGATCCACTCCCGCATGGTGGAGAGGAGAACGAGCATGGGGTAGCGCTCAAGCGACTGCCCTGAGGTGATGGTCATGGCCCAATTCTGCCAGGACACGTCGGCCATCTCAAGGCCGCGCGCCAGGGCGTCGTTGAACATGGTGAAGAGTGTGGTCAGGGTGTTCTCATTGATAATCACTGGATGGGGTTCCTTGCGTTGTGATTGGGTGAAGCCGGAGAAGGGAAAGGCCGGCTGGAAGCCGGCGGTCCCGGCTATTGGTTACGCGTCGTTCTTGACCCAGCTGGTGACGTCGGAGGGCATGGGGTTGTCCAGCTGCCACAGGGTGGAGTCGTTGGTGCGGAACCAGACGACCTCGGAGATGGCATCGACGGTGTTCTCCACGGCCTTGGCGGCGGCGCTGATGGCGTCGTTGCCCTGGGCCTTGTCGCCAGTGGCGGTCTGCAGGGTCACGTCATCGGCGGCGGTGGCGCTCATGCGCTTGAGACCGACGCGCATGCCGGCGACGGCGCTGGGAACCGTGATGGTGAGGTTCCCGGTCTTGGTGCACTTGATGAAGGTCCGGCCATCGAAGGCGATGGCGGCGGTGACCGTGTAGTCGGCGGTCTTGGCGAGGGCGATGGCCGGGCGCATCTCCCAGGCCATGGCGAGGGCCTCGGGGCGCATGTCCACCCAGACGCCGTTGGTATCCACATCGTGGACGAGACCGGCAGAGATCTGGGCGGAGGCGTAGCCGGCGACCACGTTGTCGTCTTCCACGTAGGCGATCTGGCCGCGCGAGGCGCGGGTCAGCGGGTAGGTGGCGCTGTTGTTCATGCGGACAATGCCGCGCACCACAGTCTTCACTACTTCGCCGTCGTCGGTATTGTCGATCTCGGACTTGCTAACGCCGATGACCTTGAGGCCCTGGGTGTTGGTGACCATCTGGATCTCGCCCAGATAATCGACGGCGAGGATGCCGCCTTCCCAGATCTTCTCGGCGTCGAGGATGGTGAACTGGAGCACGGGGGCGATGCCGCCCAGGATGTCCAGTGCTCGGTTTGCTGACAGTGCGGTCATATTCGGAATCTCCTAGCTGATTGCGGGGTGGGTGGCGGGGGGCTTAGCTGGTGGCGGCTTCCTGTTTCCGCTGGCGTTTCACGGCTTCGATCATCTGCTCTTTGGTGTAGCCGCCGCTGGCCGCGACTTGCTTCTGCACGTCCGTCAGGATGACGGCGTCGTCTTCGGGGAGCTTGTCGGGGTCGGTGGGGGGGCCGACGGGGACGACTTTGGGGGCGTGCTCGAGGAAGGCGTCGAGCTGGACGGAGTCGAGGCCCTGGAACCAGGGGCTTTCGACTTGCTTGGCGCTGAGCTTGCCGGCGGCGAGGCCGGTGGCCTTGAGCTCGTCCTTCTTGCGGGTCTCGGATTCGAGGGCGAGCTTGTCCACTTGGGACTTGAGGGCGTCGGCGGTGCTCGCCTTCTCTGCCAGCGCGAGGATGTGCCCTTCGACGACCTTGAGATCCGCGTCGGCGCCGAGGGCGAGGGCGTCGCGGGCAGCAACCAGGAAGGCGTCGCTGTCAGTCTTGGTTTGCCGAAGGGTTGGGAGTTCGTCCTTCAGGGCGGTGAGAGATTGCATGACGTCGGCGGGGAGTTCGCCTCCGTCGCTTAGGGCGATCACGTCGTTGATTCCGACGAGTGCCCCCAGGAGTACGAGCAGTTCCTTCACAGGGTGCTCTCCTTTGGTTGGGGGCGTGGTTGCCCCGGTTAGATCGGAGAGGGACAGGGTGTCCCGCTCCATGGTGTCATCGGCCTCGGCGACGAGGGCGTCGAGGTCGTTGATGGCTGGGTTGTTGGTGACGGAATCGGAGGTGACGCGGTAGCGGCCGTCGGAGCGGCCGCGGAGGACGGGGGAGTGCCAGCGGAAGGCGCCGGAGGTCATGAGGAGGCGGCCGATCTCGGTCCATTGGACGTCGGTGAGCCAGAGGCCGTCGGCGCGCTTGGCGAGCTGGCCGAAGCCGATGGCGAGCTTGCCGGAGGGGATGGCGGCGAGGAGGTCGGTTTCCTCGACGCCGGTCATGGCGGCGAGGTGGGCAAGGGCGTGCTCGGCATCGATGGGGACGGGCATGTTCTTCTCGGCGGCGAAGGCGACGATGCTGTCGGCCATGTCGGGGGTGAAGGTGCCGGAGAGGGATTCGCCGCCCTGGGTGATCTGGACTTGGCCGAAGGGGAAGAGCTGCCAGGCGATGGGGAGGCCGGCGGGGTCGCGCTCGACGCGGGCAGCGCCGATGCCGAGGTCCTGCATGGCGAGTGCCATGGCGGTGCAGGGGGCGTGCAGGAGTTGGGCGAAGGCGTCTTTCATTTATGATTTCCAATTTGGGATTGGTGATTGGGGAGGGAGGGAGAGTGGCCACGAATTGCACGAATCTCACTAAGGGGGGGAGAGGGAAAACAAAGAGTCTTTCCCTTCGTGGGATTCGTGAGTTTCGTGGCTGTCTTCATCCGGGGAATTGGTCCTGGTATTGGTCGGCGAGGGCGGTGTCTTGGATGGTGGTCCAGTCGTAGTCGTTGGGGTCGGTGGAGCCGGCGGCGTTGATGTCGAAGGTGTAGCCGGAGGGGTTGTCGGTGATCTCTATGGTCTCGGCGTTGGTTACGTTGGTGACGGTGTTGGCGTCGGCGGAACTGACGCCCACCAGATCGGCTTCGGCTTGGTCGGCGTCCTCGAGGTCGCAGTAGCAGTTGTAGTCCCAGGGGGGGGTGTGGGTGTCCCAGAAGGGGGAGGTCTTGGGGAGGACGAGGTCGTGGAGGCGGGCGTGCTCGGGGCGGGTGGTCTCGATGAGGGCGGAGATGTAG
>JABGQJ010000376.1 GCA_018648945.1 Victivallales bacterium | reverse complement strand
TAGAGTAATCGCGTTGCTCCCGCCGCCACCGACATGGAGATGGGTTATGTACGCACTGACGCCGCTCAAGGTCTACGTCCTGGATCGTGCTCTGGAGAATGCTGCCTGCGTGGACCGAATGGAGCGGATGCTTGCCGCCATGGATCTCGGTCGGGGCGACGTCACCACGATCACGGCAGCCAACCTGCCTGCCGTTGCGGCGGAGATCGGGGGGCTCTGGCCGCCGGCACAGACGCCGGCCGGCCAGATCTGTGCCTACACCCGCCCCATCATTTTCACGACCATTGATATGCACCAGAATCGCACTGATCTGGGGCCGCTGCTGGCCAGGTGCGCGCCGGGCACATCAACGGACCTGATCGGCGCCATCTACGGCCAGATGGGCGCTCCCATCGACCAACACCCGCACGAGCGCGACCGCCGCGAGAACTGCGTCTGCTGGCCCACCTACAACCTCGGCACGGTCAGGGGATGCTCCCACGGCTGTCTCTACTGTGGGGCGGGACGGGCTGGCAAGTACTTGGCCATCGGCCTGAACCTGGAGGAGTACATGGAACAGGTGGTCGGGCCAGTCATCGAGTACTACCCGTGGAATCGGGTATTCCGGATGATCCTCAGCGGCGACCCGATCACCCTCGAACCGGAATACGGGCTGCACGACCTGTTCTCGCGGAAGCTTGCCGAGTACAGTGACCGCTACGGGCACTTCCACACCGGCAGTGCCAACGTCGAATGGCTGGCCGATCTGCCCCACAAAGACCGTCTGGTTGGCGTCTGGAGCGTCCCTTGCGAGACGGTGGCCCGACAGCTGGAGCCAGGCTCTGCATCGGCCTTCGAACGGATAGAGGCAGGGCGCAAATGCAACGAGATGGGCATTCCCGTGCGCTACAAGCTCAAACCCATCATCCCCGTGCGGAACTGGCGCGAGGAATACGCGGAGCTGCTGAAGCAGGCGGTGACCGTGAGTCGTCCCGAATCCATCGGATTCTGCCTCTACATCTGGAATTCCCTCGAGTCCATGACCGCCACCTTGCCCATCGACTTGCTGGATCCGGAGTGCCTAGCCGCGGTTCGAGAGGCAGCGCCGAGCATGAAGGGCGTGCGGACGGGGCCCTTCCCGCACGCGACCCGCAAGATGATCTACCAGCATATGATCCGCGAAGTACGGCGTTGGGACAAGGACGTCAAACTCTACCTGAGCACGGAAACCCGGGAGATGTGGGACGAATTGGCCGACGAGCTTGGTCAGGACCCGAGAACCTACGTGTGTGGCTGCAGTTCAGTCGCGGTGCCGGGCGGCGGCCTCGGCATCAATCCGGGTCTGAAGTACTCCACCTACTGCCCGACCCCCACGTGATCCACGGAAGTGCGCTCCGGCTCCCCGAAGGCAGCGCGAAGGGCTAGCGCCAGATCTTGGCTTTGGGCAGGCCGAGCACGAAGATGTTGGAGACCCGGTTGGCGATACTGGCCGGGCTCTTCCAGACGACCTTCTTGTCGCGGGTGATCTCCAGGATAGCGGGTCCGGCGGAGCCGCCATGGCCGCCCCAGTTGGTGAGGAGCGTGTTGCCGTTGGGGAGGCGCTGAAGTCCGGAAGCGAAGCCGATGGAGATGCCGTCCAGATCGTCCTTGCTCACGCTCCACACGATCTTGCCGGCCGGATCGACCTCGATCACGCGGTGTGCGTCGCCGCAGGCGATCAGGGTGTTGCCGTCGGCGAGGCGCGTGGCGACGAAGCGCCCGTCGGGGAAGGTGCGGACGGTCTTGCCCTGGGCATCGATCTCCAGGGCCTTGCCGTTGCCCCGTTGTTGGGTGACCAGGTACGTGCCCTGTGGCGTCTTGCGGATCTGGCGGAAGCTATTGTGCTTCCCGCCGAAACCCTTCAGTTCCACACGGGCGTATTCCTTCCCTTCCCGGTCGATCTCCAGGATGTAGGAGACTCCCTGGTAGCTTTCGCCAATCAGGATGCGGTTGTCGGGCAGTGGCTGGCAGGCATGGGTCTCGCCGCCCTTGGCCGTGGGGCGCTCCCATACCGTCTTCGCGCCCTTGCCGCTTGCCAAATCGGGGATGATCTCCTTGATACCGTGCTTGTAGGCCATCAGGATTCGACCATTGGGCAGCAGCCAAGTGTCGCTGGTTTCGCGCTTTTCCGCCATCTTCCACTCGACTTTGCCGGCCGTGTCGATGATGGCGACGTAGCCGAGAGCACAGCCCGAGATGAGCAGGCGCCGCTGAGGGGCGGCTTCCTGGGCAGGAAGGAGCGAGGCAACCAGGAGGAGCGAAAGGAGAATGCGTTTCATGGGGTGACCTGTGCGCTGAAGGAACATGGAGTTGAATCCGATTCAGGGAATGTGCCCTGCATATGGCCTCTTGCCAAGCATTGTGGCGGCGGCGTGAACGCCCGATGGCGCGGTGGCCCCCCGCAGCCCTGGCTGGGGCGCCCGACCAACAGCAATCCGCACGGCCGCGCGATGCCCCCGGCAGATGCCAGCCCTGGAGCGGTCGCGGCTCGCGACCATCTTCGGGACGCGTCGCCAACCCCTCGCCACCTTCGCAGGCACTTCAGCACATGGTTCCGGGCGGGCCAGGCGGTCCCGGCGCGTGTCGCGCCGTGGTCGCGAGGCCGCGACCGTTCCAAGGGCTCCGCAAGTAGGGAGTGGTCCTTCCTGGCTCTTGAGAGCGGGCACAAGTGCGCCAGGCGCCAGTCGTGCTATGGTCCTGCATGCCTTACCAGTCACTCTATCTCCATGTGCCCTTCTGCGCGGCCAAGTGCGACTACTGCGCGTTCTACTCGGAGCCCCAGGCCCCGGCCACGCTTCGCCGGCAGTATCTGGACCGTCTCGGGGCGGAACTGGGGCAGGTTGGGCAAGAGCAAGCGCTCGCCAGTATCTTCTTCGGCGGGGGGACGCCCACCATGCTGCCCGTCGACGAGCTCGACGAGCTGCTGCGCATGATCCACATGAGCTTCCATTTGGCAGCAGACTGCGAGTGGACCGTGGAATCGAATCCGGACTCGTTGACCCCCGAGAAGATCGAGATCCTGGCCCAGCACGGCGTAAACCGGGTGAGCTTGGGGGTGCAGAGCTTCCTCCCCCGGCTGCGCCAAACGCTGGGGCGGCGCGGCGAAGTGACTGGTCTGAGTGATCTTCTGGCACGGCTGCGAGCCTGCGGGATCGACCGCCAGAATCTGGACCTGATCTTCGCCATTCCAGGACAGAGCCTGGCCGACTGGCAGGACGACCTGGCGCGGGCCGTGGAGCTGGGAGTCGAGCACATTTCCGCCTATGCGTTAACCATCGAGGAGGGGACACGTTTGGCCGCAGACGCGGTCGTGCCTGCCGACGATGATGATTTCGAGGCCATGTGGGAGGCCAGCGACAACCTGCTTGGGAAGGGGGGACTGGCGCGCTACGAGGTCTCCAACTTCGCTCGTCCCGGCGCGGAGTGCCGACACAATCTGTCCATCTGGCACGGGGCGACGTATCTGGGTTGCGGCCCCGCCGCCACATCCTTCGACGGGATCACGCGGTGGACCCAACCGGCATCGCTTGGCGACTGGCTGGCCGGCGTGCCTCCCGAACGGGACGTGCTATCGGCTCGGGACCGCGCCTGCGAGATCCTGGCCTTTGGCTTCCGAACAGTCTGCGGCTGGCAGGGGGCTGACTTCCAGGCGCGCACGGGCTTCGCGTCCGAGGCATTGCGCGGGGATGAGTTGGCCGAACTGGTCCAGCAGGGGCTCCTTGCGCGCTACGGAGACAGGCTTGCCCCCACCGCAACCGGGTTGCTGTTCAACGACTCGGTGGTGGGTGCCCTGTTGTAGGGGAAAGGACGAAAGGGACAAAAGGGACCACAGGGACAGGAAGGAACCCCGGAGATCCATGTGCAATCCACGCTCCATCGCGGGTCCCAGATCCTCCCCATCCTGTCTCCTGTCTCCTGTCTCCTGAATTCTGAGTTCCGCGCGGCCCGGCCTCTGGATACTGGTACTGAACACGATGCGATGACAACCCCACCATTCGCGCCAGCGATGTAGTGGGCGGCAAACAACAGATTGGGAACTCTGGAGTGCTTCCGGCACACAAGGCCCTCGGTGATCACAGATTTATCCTCTGGCAAGTCTCCAGGGAGGACCTTCAGGAGTCCATTCAGTGCATGTGGCGACACACCTTCCCGAAGTCCGTCCGTCACGATCAGGTCGAGTGCTCCGAACACTTGCGGAGCGGAGGAACTGGCCTTCCTGTCGACCAATGCGCGCACACGTCGAGTCAAGAACCCAAGACGCCGGCCCGCTTTTCCCCGTGACGATGGGGGCTTGAGTTGCCAGGGGGGCAGCCACGACGTTGCTGGGCGGTAGTCCGGCCTGTACAGTGACCACAACGAGTGCAGTCGTGTATTCGTGGTTGATCAGCAGGCCATGTGGAACGGGATGTCCGTGGGCAAGAATCCACCCGGACTGGGGTCGCGGAGGCCATTGATGCTAAAGCAAGACGCATGTGGCGGGGCAAGGTGTCTCGCCAAGAGGATGCTGTCTCTTCTCTTGCCGGTCGTGGTACTGCTGTCCTCGCATAGGGCCGTCGCCGCCGTTCCTGACGGATTTCGCAGCGCGGAGGCCAGTGTCCTTGTGCGCAATGCCGCAGGGAAAGCGATTTCCGGTGCCTTCGTCTACGCCCTGAGCAGGGACTGGAAGATCCGGTTCCCAATCAGCGCAATGGGTAACCCCGGTCTCGCCATAACAGACCAACAAGGCCGTGCGACTCTTCGGCTTCCTCTTGGGCGGTACACATTCTGCGCGTTCCCGAGCTGGCGGGATCTCTTGGCAACCCCTGGGCACGGGTTCTTCCTGGTCCAAGCCGACCGGGAGATAAGGGAACAGACCGAGGTTGCACTCACCCCAGACGCGGAAGTAGTGGTAACGAGCGACCTCACTACCGCCCCTGACTTGGCGACTGGATGGTTGCGGGCCTATCCCGCAGGAGAACTCGCGGGAGCGACTCAGCACAGCTGTGCCCATGCGGCGGATGGCAAGGTCACACTCGCGACCAACCGAGGGGCTGTGCTGGATCTGGCCTTTCATAGCCTGCACCGAGCCAAGCAACCTGTGGGGAGATTCCTGGGCAGGCGTGTCAGAGCGCCTACAGCATGGCACACGGACGTTCCGCCTGCACAACTGAGTACAGTGGACCTCGAAGTCACGGGGCCGGATGGAGACGCGGGGAAGGCCAACATCATCTTCGCTCACGGGAAACTCGGGAATTACGAGGGCGCGATCCTGGCAGGGATCCGAGGGCGGAAGCGTCTTCTCGTCATGCCAGGCTACGTGAGCATTCGGCACTGCGAACTGTGGCACGATGAACGCGTTTCCACCATCTGTGGGCAGGACTGGATCGCCCATGCTGGTGATCGTCGCGAGTTACGGTTCGGTGGCCCATTACGACCGATGCGAATCGCCTTCTTCACCAGGGAGGGGCGGGATGCCACCGAATACTGCATCTTCCAACGGGACGCCTTTGGGAACCTCCTCCTCCACTCACCACACACCACGTCCCACTGGAGCCTGACGCAGCACGGAGAATCTCTTCCCGTTGAGGCAAAGGGCCTCGGACTCCATGGTTTCTTCCCCAAGGTCTTCCCACGCGAGGGAAGACCGATGTTCCGGCTTGAACTGAATCTGGGCGCTTACGGCGTGCAGAAGCCAGTGGAGGGCATATTCGATGACGACGCGTTCCGTTACAAGGAATCCCTCCTGCGACTGCCGCACATTGATCTATACCGGCCAGATGACCTGCCGGAAAGGCGAGAGGCCATCACTGGACTCATCCAGAGGTCATACGACACGTATGCACGCCTGGTGGGCACCGGTCCCGAACGCTTTAGGGTCACCCTGTCGCTCTGGGGTGTCGCTGGCGGGGGTACGGTGGACACCATCGGGGCACAGAATGTGTTCGGCATGATGAACCTTGGGTCGGTTGGGATTGCGTGCGGCGAACAGCAGATCGCCCTGCATGAGATGGGGCATGGATTCTGCTCAAGCTTTGCCCCCCACCGTGCACCGTGGTACCACGGTCCCCTGATCATCGAGTCCTGGCCCACCGTGCTGGCGCTTGAAGCGATCCGGGAATGGCATGGCGACTACGTGGGAGACTATGCTCAAGGACGGCAGTGCTCCTATGTCCTGGCAAACCTCGGGAACCGCGAAGGGATCGCGGCGCTTCACCCGATGAGGCGGCACCAGTTCGTTGAGGTCCAGATTAGAAGACGATACGGCTGGAGGGCCATGAGGCGCTTCTTCCGCCTCTCTTACCTGGCTGACGATTCGGCCCCCGCCAGTCTCAAAGCGGCAGGCCTGACTAGAACCGAGGCTGTGGCCGCGCTCTACTCTCACGTCTGTGGAGAGAATCTCGGGTGGCTCTTCCGGGCGATGGCTTTCGACGTGAAGGACGAGAGGATCGCACTGGGCATCCAGACCCTCCAGCATCAGGCTGGATTGGCCAACCAGGCGGGGGAGAAGGTACCGACGCAGAAGGTGGAAGAGGGACTCGCCCTGCCTGATGCCGAAGTGTCTAGGGTTGTTCGAAACAGCGGGTTCGAACGGCCTGGAGCCGCCGGATCTTCCCTAGACCAGTGGTCAGTCCATCCGAGAGCGACGACGGGGGTGAGTGTGGATTCCTCTGGCGTCCATGGCGGACGACGCTCGCTCCGCCTGGAGTCCACTCCCAAGAGTCCAGAAGCGAGTCTCAGGCAGGTGATCTCTGACCGGCTCCTCCCTGGGCGGCGCTATAGGGTTGGGGTCTGGATCAAAGGCAAACGTTACGGCGTGCCCGCAAGCGTGCGTATCGCGCTGATGCCTTCGTGGAAGTTCCTGCTTCGACTCGGCGCGGGGCGGAACAACACCAAAGCCATGGATGCGAAGTGGCGGCACTTCACCGGAGAGTTCAGCGTGCCCGTGGATCACAGGGGCACCATCGAGGTCATTGCATCGACGTATGCCAAGCAGGGGACAGTCGCCTGGATTGATGACCTGACCATCGATCTCATCGACGAGTGATGTCGGACCGATGCCCCCCCTGGCAATCCACCTAGGAGACCCAGATCCCGGTAGGGGTTCCAGGTCCACGCAGCCTTAGATACATGCGATATGCACATTCTACTCCACAGCATTCTGTTTCTGGGCATGTTGCGGCGTGATCCGGATTGTCTGATGCCGTGCAGTTCGCCCCAGCCCCCACCCGCTGGAGCTGTGCCTGGACCATGTCCTTTGGCCGCCCCACTTCGACAGAACTCGAGGATGGCAGTATGGTCGCTGTCCGGTGCCAGATCCACGGATTTGGCGCGAAACCTGCCTGATGGTCGCTCGCTGGTCGCGGCCGTTCGGCCCTTTGGCCGTTCTGCCGCGATCCTGTTCTACACCGAGGAGCATGTTGTATGAAACGATGGAGGATTGGGCTTGTGGCGGTCGTCATAATGGGCGCATTGACTGGGGCGCATGCCCGACCTCGCTACTTTATCAACAC
>JABGQJ010000375.1 GCA_018648945.1 Victivallales bacterium | reverse complement strand
GGGGAAGGAGTCGCGGCGGCTGAGTGCGGCAGCGGGCAGGGAGCCAGTCTCCACCAGGTGCTCCTGCAGTTCGCGCACCGGAATCTGACGGGGAGTCAACCCCCGCTTGGCCCCCATGGCGGCAGCGACACCTGCCGCGTAGCCCTGATTGTGGAGATCCCGCTGCATCCGCACCATGGCCGAGGCATCGCGTTCCATACTGATCCCCAGGCCAACCACCAGAATACCCTCCAATCCCTTGGGCAGGAGGCAGCGATAGGGGGTGTAGCAGCTGCCACCGGGGGCCGGGTGGTTCATCTTGACCGTCTTCGCATCATGGGGCAGCAGCGCGAAATATGGCGAACTGGGATAGCCGTGCGAATCGTAGTCGCTGGCCGAAAACACGATGCTGTCGGGATAGGTCCGCCCGGCAATCTGGTCGAGGTAGCGCAGGATGTGGTCGCCCACCACCCGCCGCCGCTCACGCGTCTGGAGGAGAGGCCCCACGTCGTAGGCGTTCCCGTGCATGGTCTCCAAGGCCCCGGCCAAAGCGCGCGAGGTATCGACCATGTCGGTCTCGTCCACCAACAGGTAGTCGGTATTGACGTAGTACTTGCCTGGAGGGCGGATCGGCAGGCCCGCCCCCTGCACGGCAACGGAATCCCCCGCACCGCTGGCCAGACTCCCCGCACCGGCCGCCACGGCCAGATCCGCACTGCCTGTGGCATCGATCACGACCTTGGCCAGCACGGCTCCTCGCCCGGCGGCGTTGGCGACCACGGCCCCGCACACGCGCGTGCCCGCCAGTAGGGCGCCACACCCCATGGTGCCGAACCAGATCTGCCCACCGGCTGCGCGGATTTCATGCCGGAACCACTCCATCTTGTCCTCCACCCGGAAGCTCTCGTCGGGGAAGGGCACTTCCTTGCTGAAGCCCGCGCTACGCCCGTGGTATGCCTTGCCAATCATGCCCAACGTCCCGGTGCCACCCAACCCCTCCTGGAACTCGATCACCAGCACCTTTGCCCCTCGTCGGGCCGCCGCGATGGCCGCCGGCGCCCCGGTGGTGCCGCCGCCCACGACCAGCACATCCACCTCGGCCCAAATCGGCACGGAAGAAGCAGCGGCAGGGACCGTCCGCGCGGGATCGCTGGCCGGTCGCGCCCCGCGCAGGGGCTCGCCCACGTCCAGCCTGCCCGCGCGGGCCGGGCCGGGAAGATGGACCCCAGTCAACGCCGGTCGCGCCAAGGCGTCCTCGGCGGCCGCTTGCCCCAAGCTCCGGCCCAGGGCCTCCGCCTTCCCCGCTTGCCACAGATTGGCACCAAGCACGAAGATGCCAGACACGTCGCCGACCAGGTCAGGCCAGGATACCCGCAGCCGCTCCGAAGCCCGGAACTGGCCCTTTCGGTAGGTCCGGTCCCGCGCGGTCTGTTCGGCCTGGGCCAGGGATGCCGGGCTGAAATCGGGGTAGTCCAGTTGCAGTTGGTGGACTTCATATGCCAATGCCAGCTTGCCGGATGTGAAGGGAATGCGCTGTGTGCCCTTGGCCTGCGGCTCATCGGCTTTGACCAAAACCACCCGCTCGGCCGGGAGCGTGCCACGGGTCCGGCCCTGAATCTCCCCCCCAGCAAGCCGGGCCACGGTACTCCGCTCGCTCGCATCGATCACTGCTTTGGCGACGATTGCCTGCCGGCCGGCCCGGTTGGCGATCACCACGCCAGCAACCCGTCCACCGCCATCACGCAGCACATCGCTGGCCGTGGACGCAAACAGGAACGGAATGCCCTGCGCAAGCAGCGCCCGGGAGAGGGTCCGCTTGACATGCATCGGGGGGATCGGGCTGCCCTTGGTCAACAGCTTCCTGGCCAACTCGCCCTCTGGCGTGGCCTTGTCCTGCCAGAGATGCAGGCTGCCGCAAAGACCCTCGCCAAGATAGGTTCGGGGCGCGACCAGATAGACGCTGGCCCCCGCCCGTCGTGCGGCCATCGCTGCCGAGACCGCCCCTACCGTGCCACCCACGATCACCACGTCCACCGTGGCCAGAACCGGAATCTCGCGAGCCGACTGCGGCACCCTCGGCGGAACGGCAAACAGAGACGAACACATGCAGCAGGCTCCCAGAATCGCGTTCAGTCTCACCGCGGCATGTCCCAATGCTCGCCGCAACCCAGGCAGTGGTGCGTGCGCTTGCGCCAGAGCAGAGGCAGACCCAGCAGACCAGCGGTCAGCAGCAGGAATCCCCAGGATGCACGCTTCCAGTTCACGCCAACGTCGCGTACCATGTGCTTCTGGCAACTCGGGCAGGCCTCTCCGGTCCAGGGCGATGCCGAAACCAAATCAGCCTCGGCAAGCAGCGCGAAGGACGCCTCGAAATCACCGAAATTCACCAACACCGTGCCGTCCTCGCGCTTCTCGCAGGCGACACCACGGGCATGCAACTGGCCCACCAGGACCAGAACTTGGGCATGAACGTCGAGCTTGGCGAGGGCAATCATAGTCGGCTCCAGAGGTTGGCGGAATATAGGCGGCACAAGCGTGGGTTGCGCGCCATTGCGCGGAACTACGTGAGGCGATACGGTTGCCGTAGCCGTCGCCCCGTGTCCAAAGAAAAGCCACTCAGCTCCTCCTGGAGAGAATCATGGACCCAACGATCTGGCCGGAACCCGCTGGTGATTTGCTCAAGAGCCAACTGCTGGCCGAAGGACGGCGCTGGAATCTGCTCCACCAGCCCCCGACCACGCTCGCGGCCTGGGAGGAGTACCGCAGCGGCCTCCGCTCCCGGTTACGCGAACTGGTTGGCACCTGGCCCGAACCGCCGCCGCTGGAGGTGCGCGCGCACGGCGAGATGCAGCTGAACGGCTACCGCGTCCGCAATGTCTCGTTCCAGACCCGCCCCGGTCTCCGGGCCACCGCCAATCTCTATCTGCCTGATGGCCCCGGCCCCTTCCCCGGCATCCTCGGCACCCATGGGCACTGGAGTCAGGGCAAGCTCGCCGCCCGTGTGGCCGCGCGGGGGCATACCTTTGCCCAGGAAGGCTTCGCGGTGCTTATCGTCGATGCCTTCGGCTCCGGCGAACGGTGTCTGAAGCATGGGGAATACGAGTACCACGGCAAACAGATCGGCGCATCCCTGATGCCGGTCGGCGAGACGCTGCTCGGCATGCAGGTCTACGACAATATGCGAGGGATCGATCTCCTCCAGGGCCTGGACTGCGTGAACGGCGAGCGCATCGGCGTCACCGGGGCCAGCGGCGGCGGCAACCAGACCATGTGGCTCGCAGCCTTCGACGAGCGAGTTACGGCCGCCGTGCCCGTGGTTTCGGTGGGCACGTTCGAGTCCTACATCTGCAATCCCAACTGCATCTGCGAGTGCCTGCCCGACGGCATGCCCCTCACCGAGGAATGGGCCATCCTCGCCCTGGCCGCCCCGTCTGCTGTGCTGATCCTCAACGCCCTGCGCGACTCCAATGCCGCCTTCCACGTGAGCCAGATGCTCCGCACCTTCCGGGGCGCACGCCAGATCTATGACCTCCTCGGCATGGGCGACCGGCTGGACTACAAGGCCATCGACCTGCCCCATGGCTACTGGCCCGAAATGCGCTCACAGGCACTGGGTTGGTTCAAATATTGGCTGCGCGACGAAGGCACCGGGCGTCCCTGCCCGATTCCCGAGATCCCCGAATTGCCGGAGACGGATCTCATGTGTTTCCCCGCCGGCCAGCGCCCCGCGGACGTGAAGTCCGTCCTCACCTTTGCCCGCGAACAGGCCGCCGAAATCGCCGCCAAGCGCGCGCCCGACCCCGATCCGGATGTGCGGCGGCGCGAACTGCGCGATCTGCTGCATCTCACTCCCGGGGCGGTACGCATTGCCCGCGGCCCCCTGGTCGAAGGCGAGACCGAGGGTTGCCGTTGGCGCGCCTTCACCGTCGAGACCATGCCGGGGGGCCTCCTGCCTTGCCTCCAGCTGCTGCCGGCTGGCGACGACGAGCCGGAACGCACCATCCTGGCCCTCCATCCCGGCGGCAAGGCCAAACTTGTCGATCAGCCCGAGATCCAGGCATGGCTCGACAGCGGCGCAGCCGTCTGCCTCGCCGACCTCAGAGGCACGGGCGAGACCGAATGGGACAGCGGTCGCATCGCCCCCGGGCATGACGCCGCCCGCACTGCCCTGTGGCTTGGTCGGACCATGCTTGGCGAGTGGACCGAAGACATCATGGCCCTCGCCCAGCTCTTCGCCGACGTTGGCAGCCCGGTAGAGGTCGCCGCCTGGGGCGCCGCCGGCATGGCCGCACTATGCGCCGCCGGTCTCGAACACACCATCGCCCGCTGCGAGCTGCGCGGCTTGCCCGAGACTGTCGTCCCCGGCGATGCCATTCCCACGCTCCACATGGCCGCCTACGTCCCCCGCTTCCTCACCTGGGGCGATATCCCCGATCTCCTCGCCCTCGCCCAATGCCCGGTTGCGCAACTGGCGCATGCGTAGATCCGGCCAGCGCATGGAGGAAGGAGTCCAGGAATTGCCGTACGGCCAAGAACCGCGTCCCAGGGCGGGACATCCGCTCCTTGCGTATGTCATGCTTCTTGTCCTCGGCCTCACCCAGGCGAACGCAGCTGAGGGCACCCGCGTGGTCCTGGAGAATGGCGTTGTCCGGTTCGAGCTGCAACGGCCTCACATGGGCCTGGTGGCCCTGCTGGACAAGGGAACCGGCGTGGACCACATGAAGCCGCCGGAACAGCTCGTGCCCAGGCTGTGGAGCATCTCGTTCCGCACCGCTCCGGGGGCCGAGAAGGAGACCGCGCTTACCAACACGGACGTCCCTGCCACCTCCCATGCGGTGGGCACCCTCGACGGCGGCGGCACTCGTGCCACGCTGCGCTGGGATGGCCTGGGGGTGGGCGGCGAGAAGGGAGTCGTCGATGTGAAGGTCACCATCGAGCTCCCGCGCGATTCCGGGATCGCCGCCTGGCGGATATGGGTCGTGAACCGATCCCGGACCCAGGGCCTCTGGAAGGTCTCCTTCCCCTCCTTCACTGGCTACCTGGAGTCCGGGAAATACGATGTCGCCGCGCCAACCTGCAACTGGGGTCTGCTGATGCGGTCCCTGGCCTCGCCGCTGAACCTGCCCTACCCACACGGGTACAGCATGACCATGCAGTTCCTCTGCGCGATGAAGGGGAAGAGCGCCGTCTACATGGCGACCCACGATCCCGGTGCCTGGCTCAAGACCTTCGTCCTTTCGCCCGGCGAATCGTTCGGCATCACCACACCGGTCGAGAATATGGGAGTGCCGGGGTCGGACTTCGCCGCACCATTCCCTGCCATGGTCGGGGTCTACCGAGGGAACTGGATGGAAGCCTGCAAGACCTACCGCGCGTTCGTGGCCGGAGCGCCATGGACTGCGGGTGGCCGACTCAAGCCCCGGGACGGCGGCGGGCCCAGCATCGCCGATGTGGCGCTCTGGATGCGTGTGGGTGACGAAGCCCCCGACGAGAGCCACAAGTTGCTTCTCCGCGCCCGCACCTTCCTCGATGTGCCCCTCGGGGTACATTGGTACAACTGGCACTCGAACGCGTTCGACGACGGCCTGCCCGACTACCTACCTGCCAAGCCCAGATGCGCGGCGCACTGGCGGGAGCTGGCCAGGGACGGCTTCGTGGTCATGCCCTACATCAACGGCCGTCTCGCATCGACGACGGCTCGGGATTTCGCGGCGTACGTGCCAAGCGTCTGCCGAGACCGACACGGCAAGCTGTGCGAGCAGAGATTCGGCGCCGATATGGATCACCCGGTCTGCCCTTCGGCGCGACTATGGCATGATAAGATGCTCGAGATCACCGAGGGCATCACCAACCTGGGGGCGAACACCGTCTATTTCGACCAGATCTCCGGCGAACTCCCGATCCTCTGCTTTGACCGCTCTCACGGGCACCCGCTGGGCGGCGGCGGTTGGTGGGTCGATGGCTACAGGCAGTTGCTGACCAAAGCCAAGCAGAAGACGCGACGCAGCGGGCGGAACGTCTCGTTCACAGGCGAGTTCCCCGCTGAACCCTATATGGGAGCGCTCGATGGATTCCTCGTCTGGACCACCCGCCTGCAGACCTCCATCCCCATGCTGACCGCCGTCTATTCCGGCTACACAAACTACTTCGGCACCAATACCTTCTTCAACTACTCCGACCGCGCGTGGATCATGCGTGAAGGGCGCGACTTCCTGTGGGGAAGCCAGAACGGCTGGATGCATCCCGCGCAAGTGCTTGCGCCCGAGCACGCCAAGAAGGCCCTCTTCCTCAGGCAGATCGGGAAGCTCCGCGTCGTGGGGCGGAAGTTCCTGAGCTACGGTGAGCTTGTCGCCCTCGTCGATCATCCGCGGCAGACGGTTACCGAGGAATGGCCAAGCCACGGAGCCGGCAAGGTGACCCTCCCCGCGATCCAGGGGACCATCTGGAGAGCTCAAGACGGCTCCCTCGGTGTCCTTCTCGTCAACTACGACAATCAGGAACGCACAATCCCCCTCGTGCTCGATACAGCCAAGCACTCGCTGGCGACCGGCCCACAAGGCCGTTACAGAGTCGCCCGGTTTGGCAGTTCCGGCAAGCGTCAAGACAGCAGCGCAGCCACCACCGCCCTGTTCAGACGAACCGAAACACTCGCTGCCTGGGAGGCCCGCCTACTCGTGCTCAGCAAGTAGGCCTGTCCGCACTTCCCGCTCCTCGTGCCATTCCCAGGAGATTCTGGTGCACCGCGCTGGCGTCTGGATGGTTGCGGGGCAAGGTAGGGGGCAAGCACCCCTCGGGAGTACAGCAGATGAACTCACGCAGACGGATTCCAGCAGCAGTGCGACAGGCGGAGGCGGCCTCCTCCTTGCCGCCCCAACCACGCTGCGCTACCTTCCTTCCTGTGACCGGGAAGCAAATCGCCACCTGTTTTCTAGGAGACACGAATCGTGGGTGAGAATAATCGAGTCAAGCTCTGCTTCTTTGACGATTTCTGGTTGAAATACAAGTCGGGCACCATGCGCCGTTGGTTTGCGCCGCAGTATTACTCCCATTTCTGTGATCCGGCATTTGGTGGCATCTGTGCTTGTTCACTCATACCGGACGAGGAAAGCGGAAAGTACCGTCTGTATTACAACGGATTTGATCCAATACAGGAATCCAACTGCTTCACTGCCCTATCCGAGAGTAGCGATTTGCAGTCATTCGAACCGGTTAAGATCAGACAAGGCAATAGCGATTCTCCGGCACATGCCATCACGATCATGGATAGAGGCGCGGATGCCGCTGAACATGGCATGCGGACATTTCCTATCTACGACAGATTTGAGAGTGATCCGTCCCGTCGGTACAAGCTGATGTGCCACCACTTGAAGAATCGACAGGGGGAAAAATCCCATGATCTTCAAGTGGCATTTTCAGCTGATGGGCTGCACTGGGAACTCCAACACGACATGGTTGCCTTACGCCATGATAGCGACGCGGTGAACAAGCTCTGCTACAATCCGCATACGGCAGAGTATGGCTTGATCCATCGTG
>JABGQJ010000374.1 GCA_018648945.1 Victivallales bacterium | reverse complement strand
CCCCGTTTCCGGACCCCGCCTGTGACTGAGGCATCACTTCCTGACCGACCGTCAACCTTGAAAACGTGGGGCGTTCTCCTATCTTGGAGGATTCCGCATTTCGGTCCCCTTCGACAGGATTCTGCATGGCTGATCTCACCGTAGACCTCGGTTCTCTTACCCTCCGCAACCCCGTGGTGACGGCCTCCGGCACCTTTGGCTATGGAATCGAGTACGCGGACCTCGTGCCGCTCGAGCGCCTGGGCGCGATCACGGTCAAGGGCGTCGCCCCCTTTGCCTCCCATGGCAACCCGACCCCGCGCACGGCGGAGGTCTTCGGCGGCATGCTCAACGCCATCGGCTTGCAGGGCCCGGGCATCGACAAGTTCATCCACCACCCCGATTATCTGCCCTGGCTCCGTCAAGCCGACACGGCCGTGTTCGTCAACATCTGGGGAAAGACGGTGGAGGACTACGTGGAAGTTGCCCGCCGCCTGGACGAGGAGCGCGAAGGCATTGCCGCCTTGGAGGTCAATATCTCCTGTCCCAACATCAAGGAAGGGGGCATCGCCTTCGGCACAAACCTGGAGATGGCCGACCGCGTGGTCCGAGCCGTCCGCGAAGCAACCACCCTCCCGCTCATCACCAAGCTCAGCCCCAACGTCACCCGGGTCGGCGAGTTCGCCCAGTGCGTGGTGGAGGCGGGCAGCGACATGATTTCGCTGATCAACACCATCCCCGCCATGGCCATCGACATCGAGACCCGCAAGCCCAGGATCGCCAATGTGACGGGGGGCCTGAGTGGCCCGGCCATCAAGCCCATCGCGATCCGCATGGTCCACGAGGCCCGGCAGGCGGTGGACGTGCCGATCATCGGCATGGGCGGAATCAGCACGGCAGCGGATGCGATCGAGATGATCATCGCGGGCGCCAATGCAGTCGGCATCGGCACTGCCATTTTCCGCGATCCCGGCTGCCTGCTGGCGATCGTGGCCGGTATCGAGGACTATCTGGACGCGCATGGCATCGCCAGCGTGGCCGAATTGGTGAACACGGTAGAGCGCTAACCAAAGCGGAAGGAATCAGACCATGAAGCGGATGTGGACAATGTTGCTGGCCGGAGCCATGCTCCTGACTGGGTGTGCCAAGAAGGACGAAGACGTCGCCCCCGGCGAGAAGAAGCTGCGCATCGCGGTGATCCCGAAGGGCACGACTCATGTGTTCTGGAAGAGCATTCACGCGGGGGCCGTGAAGGCCGCGAAGGAGCTCGATGTGGAAGTCATCTGGAAGGGCCCGCAGAAGGAAGATGATCGCAAGCAGCAGATTGAGATGGTGCAGAACTTCGTCACCCGCAAGATGGACGCCATTGTCCTCGCGCCGCTGGATTTCAGCGCCCTGGTCAACCCCGTGGAAGCTGCGACGGATGCAGGCGTGAAGATGATCATCATTGACTCTGGCCTGGACAGTGACAAGTTCGTGAGCTTCGTCGCCACCGACAACAAGGTGGGCGGCACGCTTGCCGCCAAACGCCTCTGCGAGGTCATGGGCGGTAAGGGCAAGGCCCTCATGCTACGCTACGCCGAGGGCTCTGCAAGTACCGAGAAGCGCGAAGCGGGTTTCCTCGAAGGCATGAAGAAGTTCGGTCCCGAGATCGAGCTGGTCTCGATCAACCAGTATGGCGGCGTCACCGCGGAGAGCGCTCAGAAGAAAGCCGACCAGTTGCTCACCAAACACAAGGACCTGGACGGCATCTTCTGCCCGAACGAATCCACGACCTACGGCATGCTGCGCTCCCTGCAGACCGCCGGCCGGGCGGGCAAGGTCAAGTTCGTCGGCTTCGACTCCAGCGAGTCTCTGGTCAAGGCCCTGCAGGCGGGCACCATCAACGGTCTGAGCGTCCAGAATCCCTTCAACATGGGCTACCTTGGCGTCAAAACCGCCGTGGCCGCCATCCGGAATGAGGTCGTTGAGAAGCGGATCGACACGGGCGTGATCATGGTCACCCCCGAGAACATGGACGAGCCCGAGATGAAGGAGTTGCTCTCCCCAGATCTCGACAAGTGGCTGAAGTAGAATGGTGAGGCGGAATGATGGAATAGTGGAATGATGGAATAGTGGAGGGTCGGGGACACGCGCTGTGGTCCTACCGATCTCCCTCCCCCCCATTCCGTCATTCCCGCATTCCACCATTCCATCACTCCATTATTCCCGCGTTCCCCTTCCTCCTCTCCCTCCCCTCCCATGCCCACCGACGAACAACCCATCTTCGAGATGCGCGGGGTCTGCAAGAGCTTTGGTGCGGTCCGGGCACTCTGCGGCGTGGATCTCACGGTACATGCCGGGGAAGTGCATGCCCTGGTTGGCGAGAACGGCGCGGGCAAGAGCACGCTCATGAAAGTCCTCTCCGGCGCCCATCGCGCGGATGCAGGGGAGGTGCGTATGGATGGGGCAAGCTATGCGGTTACCTCGCCCGTCCAGGCCCGCCGTTGCGGTGTGGCCATGATCTACCAGGAACTGAATCTGGCCCCGGATCTCAGTGTCGCGCAGAACTTGGTGCTGGGCATGGAGACCAGCCGCTTTGGCTTTGCCCGCGACCCGCGCGGTCTCATGCGCGAGAAGCTGGCCATGCTTGACCATGGTCATCTGGACCTCGATACCCCGGTTCGCGAGCTTGCCATCGGCACGCAGCAGGTGGTGGAGATTGCCCGTGCTCTGGTTTCCGAGGCGCGGCTGGTCATCATGGACGAGCCCACCAGTTCGCTGTCCGCCGCCGATGCGGAAGCCCTGTTCCGGGTCGTGCGCCGCCTGGCCGACGCCGGTATCGCGGTAGTTTACATCAGCCATTTCCTGGAGGAAATCCAGCGTCTGGCGGATCGCTACACGGTGCTGCGCGATGGCGAGACCGTGGGCACGGGAACCATGGATGGCGTGACTCTCCAGGACATCGTCCGGCTCATGGTCGGGCGCGAACTGGACGAGATGTTCCCCTACACCCCGCACGAGATTGGCGAGACAATCCTCGACGTGCAGAGACTGAAGGGGCGTCGCCTACCCGAGGATGCCAACCTCCAGCTGCGGCGGGGCGAGATCCTGGGCATCGCCGGGCTGGTGGGCTCCGGGCGTTCCGAGACGGTGCGGGGGCTCTTTGGCCTGGAACGCGTTCACGGCACGGTGACAGTGGACGGCAAAGCGCTGCGCATTCACTCCTACACCCCCGGCAAGGCATTGCGCGATGGCTTCGACCTGCTCAGCGAGGACCGCAAGGAGGAGGGGTTGGCCACCAATCTGCCGATCCGCCTGAACGCCTGCCTCTCCAGTCTCGGGCGCCTCGCGACGTTTGGCTTTATCTCCGACCAAGCCGAGCGGCAGGCCACGGAAGTTCGTCGGCAACAGCTCAACATCAAATGCGAGAGCATCGACCACCCAGTCAGTTCCCTTTCCGGGGGCAACCAGCAGAAGGTGGCCCTGGCCCGCATTCTCCATCACGACAGCGATGTTCTGTTTCTGGACGAACCCACCCGCGGCATTGACGTGGGCAGCAAGGCCGAGATTTGCCGCTTGATCGGCGAACTCGCCGCGCGCGGCAAGGCTGTCGTGGTCATCAGTTCCTACCTGCCCGAGCTGATGGGCGTCTGCGACACGCTCGCGGTCATGCATCGCGGGCGATTGAGCCCAGCGCGTCCCATGGCGGACTGGACCGAGGAGTCGATCATGTTCTACGCCACTGCCGGGCGGCTCAGCGAGGAAGTCCAACATGCCGGAAACTAACGCAGCCGAACCCACGACCGCCCCGCGCAAACGCTGGCGTTTTCCCTCCGAGCTTGGCACCTTCCTGGCGCTCATTGGCGTCTACCTGCTGTTCCTGGCTCTCTGCGCGATGAAGGGCGAGCCCGCCTTCGCGAGCTTCGACAACCTGCGCGGCGTCATGACTCACACCGTGATCGTCGGCATCGGTGCGTTGGGCATGACCTTCGTCATCATCAGCGGCAACATCGACCTCAGCGCGGGTTCGGTGATCGCCCTCGTCACCTGCGTCACTGGCTACACGTTGCACCGCTGGGGCGGCGAGGCGCCGGGAGTGCTCTTCCCGATTGCCGCCGCCTGCCTGGGGATGCTGGCCGGGATGCTGGCCGGGATGATCAATGGTTTTCTGGTCAGCGTGCTGGGTCTGGTCTCCTTCATTGCGACCTTGGGCATGATGCAGATGGCGCGTGGTGCCGCCAACCTGATCGGCGACAACCAGACCATCGTGACGCCGGAGAACTGGCTCGAGAAACTGATGTATATCCAGCCCAGCCGGATCAGCCCCTCCTTGGGCTGGTTGGTCTTTGCGCCAGGCGTTTGGTTGCTGCTCGTCCTCCTTGTGCTGGTCCATATCGTGCTTCGCTACACGGTCTTCGGGCGGTATGTGTATGCGGTTGGCTCCAACGAGGATACGGCACGGCTTTGCGGTGTGAACGTCGCGCGCGTGAAGATCCTCGTCTTCGCCTTGAGCGGGCTCCTGCTCGGGATCGCCGGGGTGATGCTCTATGGCAGCCTCGCCGTGGGCGATCCCACGAGCGCCGTAGGCATGGAACTGGATATCATCGCCGCCGTGGTGATTGGCGGGGCCTCGCTCAGTGGTGGCAAAGGGTCGGCCATCGGGGCCATCTTCGGCGCTCTCATCATGTCCGTCCTCCGGAATGGTTCCACCATGATGAGCTGGGACAACGCCATCCAGAACATCATGGTCGGCTTTGTGATTGTTGGCGCCAGCTATCTGGACCGACTCAAGGAACGGCGCCGCACCTGACGCGGCCCCCCTCGCGCAACGCACTCACTGTGGGGTCCGGGGAGACGAGTCTCCCCGGCGGGGTGCGGGGCTGGTCTCGCTTCCGGACTCAACCCGTGACTAAGGCATAGCGCCTCACGAAAGCCTGAAGGTCAGGGTCTCCCCCTTCTCCATTGTCGTCACGATCTCGCGAACGCCTTCACCGAAGCTGGCACCGGTGTAGAGCTCGATCGGGGAGCGAGGGCGGGGCAGAGACAGTCTCTTCGGCCCACCGTTGGCGGCATGGACACTCAGGTAGCTAGTGTTTATGAAGATGAAGTCGTCGCTGTCGCAGACAACATGGCAACCGGCGTAACGGGCAAGCGCCCGGAGCAGCGCAGGCGCCATGAACTGCGTGGCACAGTGCACCGAGCGCCACGAGCCGAAATCGCGGAGCGCCAAGGCGGGCAAACCGTTGGTGCTGAACGTTCCGAGCATCTCGGCGTGGGGGTCGGACGCGTAGAGGTTGGGCGCCTGGTAGTTCCGCCCCCCTGCGGGCACGGCTCTCCGCACAGTATTGCGGTAGATTTCGTAGTTGAAGCGTCCCTGGACTTGCTCAGGCGAGCATCCGACAAGCGCCGCGTGAGAGAGGTCGGTCAGGGTGAATGCGGTCTCGATGACTTCGGGGCTGTAGGTGAACTCGATGCCCGTGAGGTCCGCAGCATTGGCGGCGCTGAAGGTGTCGTCTTCCGGGCGGTGAGCCCCGGCGGCATAGATCCAGAGGGCCACGGCACCATTTCGTCGGACCTTGCTGGCCACGGCTTGGCGCTGGGCGCCGTCCATCGTGTAGGCATTCGGAAAGATGTAGAACTTGTAGTCGGGCATCTGCGGGTGAGCCAGATCCTCGCTGTAGAAGAAGTCGACAGGCGCACCAAGACGAGAGAGAATGCCCATGCGCCAGTTCAGCATTCGGTTGTGCGCGGCGAGAGAGAGACCGGCCGAGCGTTCGTCCATGATCACCGCGATCTCGCTGCAGCGTCGGCAATTGGCGCCCAAGCTGTCGCGGGCGATCCCCTGTATCTGGCTGATGAGGGTCAGTAGCTCGGGCGCGTCGTACCACCATGTGCCGCGTTCGTGGGGCGGCGAGGGGATGGTCCGGGCAGCATCGACTGTGGCGACCTTCGACAGGGCATCGGGATCATACATGTCGAACCACCAGCCATAGAGATTCCGGCACAGATCCCGACCGAAATCGCGTTTCATCTGGGTCAATGCGTCGGCGGCAGACCGAATGAAATAGTGCTCCCGGACCACCGGCGGCGAGCGGTGGGTGCGGACATCGTCCTCGACCATGTAGATCTTCTTGTGGAGCAGGAACGAGTCGCTCACGCAGTGAATGTCGGTGATCTCGCCCGGACGGCGGTTGACGTAGATGCCGGGGTTGGCCAGGAAGTCGATGTGCTTCGATTCAAGAAGTACCCGCCTGAGCCCGGTGTTGAAGAGCGTGCCATGAAACGCCCCGACCAGCAGGCGACCGCCGGAGTGATCCTTGACGATCCGGGCGAAATGCTCGATCGATTCGACAACGCCGCTGCGCACGGCTTCGTGGAGGTCGAGTACGTCGCGAGTCGCCATCGGGTTGGCGAAAAGTCCGAGGGATTGCTCGTTGCCTGCCGCTTCCCCGGTTCGGGCCAATGTCTCGAGGTCGAGCCCCCTGGCCGCCGCCAGACGCGACGAGGCAGGGAGAGGGATGCTGTTGAAGTCAATGGTGGGTTGCTGCCATGCCTTGCGCAGGTTGTCCACACTGCCGTACTTGCCACGCAGCCACTGCGAGAAGTGCCGCCGAAGGGCCGTGCCGTAATCCCCGATGCCGCCACGCTGGATCCACTCGGATGTGCCGCCCGCCGCAAGGAAGTGGCCGACGACGGCCTCGCCGTCAGGGAGCGCGTCGATCATGTCCAGGAGCTTCCGAAGCTGCTCGCCGGCATCGGTTCGCCACTTGCTCGAGACGAGCGAATAGACCGGCATGTCGGGCCAACTGTAGAAGCAGGACGTGTAGTCGGTGCGGTAGAGCTCCCCGCTCTCGCGCCGGAACAGCTCGTCGGGATTCTCTTCGAGCCAGCATTTCGGGGGGTGCAGGTTCAGGCGCAGGAAAACCTCGGCGCCAGGGACTTCCCGTCGCAGTCTGCCCAGATTGTGGGCAATACTCCCGATGTCGAGCCTCGGGTCACCCAGCCACGGGAGGTCGGCATGGATGAAGAAGAGCTCGATTCCGGCTTCCCCGAGCCGCCGTAGGTAGCCATCTTCCAGATAGGTGCTCGGGCCGAGGGTGGCGAATGCCATCGGGGCATGGGCATGCCCGTCGATGAAGATCTGCGGCTTGCCGTTGCGGACATGGATCGCGTTCTTGTGTTTGCTCATCGTTCGGTATCTCTTGGCTGCGGACGCGCGGGTACCTCAGCGAGCCCCGGGAACGGGCTCCTTGTCGGCGGACATCCTGTAGCCGAGTCCATCGTGGCGGGTACGGCTCCGGGGGCCGTAGTTCGGAGCGTTTAGGTGAACCTGTATCTCGCCCCGCGCATTGGCGCCCCGTTTCCCGACTGGTGCCAGGAGCTGGATGCCCGTCCCTGTCCCAGTGATGTTGCCAGTCGCCTTGACCCCCTCGCTGCCGATCGTGAACGGAACGGGTCTTCCGACTTGTCTCTGATCATTGATCGGCGCGCCAGCGGCGGCGGTCGCGTTGCGAAGCGGTACTCCGCTCCGCAACGCACTCACGTGGGGCCCG
>JABGQJ010000373.1 GCA_018648945.1 Victivallales bacterium | reverse complement strand
ATCGCCCTCGGTGAAGTTCACCGCGGCCCAGGTGACGCCGGTGTAGTTATCGCCGTAGTTGAGCAGCCAGCCGAAGCTGAACCCGCCACTGTCGCCGGATGTCCCGTTGACGAGGCCGAGGGCGAGGGAGCGCTGGGGGTTCTCGCCCCAGATGCTGAGGCTGAGGCCCCGGATGAAGGTCGTGGAGTCTTGGATGGCGATATCCGGAGTGAGGCTTGCTTGGAACGGAGCTGGGCCTTCCATGGCCATGGTGGTTACCGTCAAGGCTGTGATTGCTGCTGCCAGGAGGCGTGTCATCTGTGTGTTCTCCAGTTTGCTCTACGACGGAATCCGGAAGGGCGAGTGTCTTCTCGGGCTCGCCAGTCAATTGTAGTCAGCAGCGCGGGCCTTCACAACCCCATGCCGTGCGCCCATGGGGTGCGTGGATCCCGGCAGCGGTCGGGACCGGATCAGTCCATCAGTCGGGCGTTGTACTGGCGGGGGGATGGGCGGAAGCACTGGGGATGGTCTGCATGGGAGGTGGGGCCGTAGACGCGCACGATGGGCTCCCATGGATTGTAGAGCACGATGCCTTCCGCGCCGTCGTGCCAGAGCACGACGGGGATGCAGTGGTACCAGGACATGCGCCCGATGGGGGTGGGGTGGGGCAGGCCGGGCAGGCACCAGTTCTCGCCAGTGAGAGGGTCCCAGACCATGCCGCCGTTGTAGAGCACGGCGCATCCGTTCGGACCGTCGGGGAAGATCGCCTCCATCCCCGTGTTGTTGGGGGAGGTGTTGAGGGTGCAGCGGGCCACGACTTCGCCACGGGTGTTGGCGAGGAGAAGTGCCGGGTCGTGGGCATTCCAGCGCATGGCCATCTGGGGCTCGGGATCGGCTGGGTCGAAGCGGGCGATCCGGACCTCCTGGCCATGGGGGACAAGGCCTTCGCCCAAGCACAGGACTACGTTCCCGGCAGCATCGAGCACATGACCGCCTCCCGACCCGACCGCCCGCATCCGCCCATCATCCCAGGGGCAGATTGCGACCGAGTCCATGTGGTGTGCCCAGGCCCGTTCCCACAGCACCCGCCCGTCGTGGTCCAGCAGGTAGTAGCCGCCATTCACCTCGTCCCGCCCGTCGTCATCGATATCGCCGACTGAAGGGATGTACGCCGGGCAGTTGCCGTACTTCTCCCAAGGGCATTCGTAGCGCCAGAGCACGCGCAGATTCTCGTCGAAGGCCAGGACGACCGTGCCCAGTTTGACCACGAAGTCACGGGGGCGCTCCAGCCCGCGCAGATTGGCCAGCAGCAAGCGTTGGTGAGCCCAGTTCGGTCCCCGTCCGGCACAGGCCCGCAATTCTGGCGGGGCGGCCTGCCGGAGGACCTCGCCCGTGCGCCCGGAACGGATCTGCATGACCACGTTGGCCAGGGAATCGGGGGGCGCGGATCGCGTGGCATCAAGGAAGAAGCAGAGAATCTCGTCCACGCCGTCCCCGTCCAGGTCGAACAAGGCAACCGGCCCCGGTCGGCAGGGCTGTTCGCCGCCGTCGCCGACGTGCCACAGCATCTGCCCGGAGACGTCGAACGCTCCCATGAAGCAGGGCTTCATCCCGCCTTCGTCATGGGCGCAATCGAGCGACCGGTAGACCACGAAACTCAGTTTGCCATCGCCCTGCAGGTCGCCTGCCCGCAGATCCCCGGCGAAGGTCCGTGCCACCCCGTCGATGGTGCGTGTGACGCACAGTGGTTCCGGTACGGCGACTTCCTGCAGAAGCACCCAGGGCTCCATCGCACGACTCCTAATCAGTTGGTTCCATCTACCCGTCTTGCTGCGCCAGTACGGCGAGATGGCCAGACGAGACCAGGCGATCCAGCTCGATCTCCCCGATCACCAGCACCGGAGTCTCGGGCCAGATCATCTCAACGGCCCGATGGTACTGCCGGGCTCGCCGCTCGGGAGCACAGACGAGGATCCGTTCCCACTCCGTGGGGTCCTCCCCGCGCAACTCGTCTCCGAGCAAGGCCCCGTTCAGGTAGTCCGTGCATTCGCTTGCGGCGGCACCGTCGAGGAGGGACTTCGCCCGCACCTGGAAAAGTGCGGCGAGCAGGCTGCCCTGCAAGCCATCCCGGAGGCCCATGCAGAACACCTCGTCCGCATCGTGCTCTGGCGCGCTGTCGTCATCGCTGTCCACGAAGCTGTAGCGCAGCACGCTGTGTTCCTTGAGCAGGGCGAACAGCTCCCCCGTCATCGCGGTGCTGAAGCCTTGGAGCAGGCCTTCGGACAGACAGACATGCTTGGCATGCGTGCCGGGCAGGAGAACCAGGACGTTCTCCTGCGCCAGCTCGGGGCGCGATCGCAGCAAGCCGAGCAGTTCGCACTCCTCGCCCCGCATCACGTCGTGCGCCGTGCGCACCCCCGAAACCAGGGTCACGCTATGCCCCGCCACCTCGCGTTGCGCCGTCACCAAGCCACTGCCATCCAGCGGCAGCGGCGCCATGGCGTAGGGCAGTTCCACCCAGCCATGCGCCGACGTCGCCATGCCGGAAACGACCACTGGCAGTGCCGCATAGGCGTCGCCCAGTTCGGCCAATTCGCCAGCCAGAACCCGTGAGAAGCGCACCTCGCGCTCCTCGGCGGAGAGTCCGGGTTCGCTCACGGCGGACGTGCCCTGCGCGGACTTCCGCTCCGCCAGCCTCCGGCCCGCTGCGGTCACGACTCGCAGGCGAAACGACGTACTGCCCCAATCACAACTGATCAGATATGGGTCCATGCAGAGCATCCTCGGGAGTTCGGGGGGGGGAAGGCGAAGCAGACACCGCGCAATCTAGCTCTCTCCCCAGAACCCTCAACGCCCCACGGAACCGGGTCGGCGGAGGGTCCGCCCCATTGCGGCTGTGATGCCGGATGCCAGGCCGCCGCTGCCCCGTGATGGGGCTGGCTTCGGACTCCGTGCCCGTGCTTCTACTCGGGTTGCTGGTCGGACTCGGGAATGCGGAGAATGGGGCGGGTAGTCCGGGCGGTGGCGCCAGTGGGGTGGTCGTCGTTGAGCAGGTCGAGGCCGAACCAGCCGCAGGCGAAATCGGCCCACTCGGCCAGATTGGTGCCGAGGCGAAGCCCGGCGCCCAGCGCTAGGGAGACCTCCAGTTGGCCGAAGTAGGCTGGCGAGACGCGTTCGAGCGAGAACTTTTCCTCGGACCAAGTGGCTCGGGGCAGGGAGAGGAAGGGGATGGTGGCGGTGTGTCGAGCGAACAACTCCTCGCGGTCGGCGCCCGCAGGGAAGGCACAGTAGGCCTTGCCGCGTTCCTGCAGACGGGGTGTGCCGGGCTCGGCCAGGATGGAGGAGCACCACCAGAGCGCCCCGACATCCATCGGGAAGACGGTGCTGTTTTCGCCGAGGTCCGCAATGAACCACTCGCCACCGCGGAGGCCTGCCACGTCCACCAGGATGGCCAGCGGGGCAAGTTGAACCGGGCCGATCTGGGCTCTTGCGCCGATGCCCGTGGTGGCCGTTAGGGTCAACAGGTCGGCGGTGTCGCGACTGCGGTCGGACCAGTAGTTGGCGCACCCACCGAGCATGAGTCCCACGATTAGCAGAGAGAGAGAGCGGGTCATGACAACTACCCCCGGACGAAGAGATGGCCTGGTTCCGCCATACTCTACATGCCGGGCGGCGTCTGTGCTCACTTTCCCGTGGCCTGCGTGGCCCCAATCAGCGGTCGTCAGCGGCGGCGTCTGCCGTATTTGGAGGCGGGAGTGGCGCGAGAGAAGGCCCAACTGCGGATGGTCTTGATCTGTTGCTCCATGGTGTCGGACAGGGGCACGATCTTGGCGATGCTGATATCCAGATCGCGTTGACTGAACTCGCGGCCATCGTAGTAGGCCTCGGTACGGGCCGCGATGACGGCCTGCTCGATTTCGGCGCCGTTCCAGCCGTCGGTCTGCACGGTGAGCATTTTGAAGTCGAAGTCGTCCAGGTCCGCGCTGTTCAGGGCCAGGTGGATGCGGAAGATCTCGACGCGCTCCTCCTTGGTCGGCAGGTCGCAGAAGAACACTTGGTCGAAACGCCCCTTGCGGATGATCTCCGCTGGGAGGGCTTGGATGCGGTTGGCGGTGGCTGCGATGAAGATCATGGGGGGTTTCTCCTGCATCCAGGTGAGGAAGGAGGAGAAGATGTGGGTGTTGGCCGCGATGCCGTCGTCGTCCATCCCCAGGGCATTCTCGATCTCGTCGATCCAGAGCACGGCCGGGGCCACGGATTCCACCGTGCGCAGCGCCCGGTGGAAGGTCTCCTCGGGGCTGCCGTACATGCCCGAGAAGACTAGGTTCATGTCCAGCCGGAAGAGGGGGATCTCCCAGAGGGATGAGATCACCTTCACGGCCAGGCTTTTGCCGCAGCCGCTGACCCCCATCATCAGCAGGCCCTTGGGAACCGGGACACCCGCCGCCACCGCTTCCGGGGTGAACATCCGGCGGCGTTTGACCAGCCAGTCCTTGAGACTGCCCAGCCCACCCAGGCCGTCGATTCCCCAGCGTGGGGGGGAGAACTCCAGGTAGCCGGACTTTTTGACGATGTTCTTCTTCTCATTGAAGATCTCGTCAACCAGTTCGTCCTTGGCTGCAGTTTCGTGTTGCAGGACGCGGTGCATGACGTGGCGAATTTCCGTTTCGGTCAGGCCCTTCAGGGCCATCGCGACCTCCTGGATGGCTTCGTCAGGGAGGTTGTAGTGTTCGTTGGTCTTGCGGATCTGCCCGAGTTGCTGGAGAATGTCGGTTTCTTCCGGCGGCGGCACCTCGATGAGGTGCATTTCCTTCTTGAGGGACTCGGGCATGGTCAGGTCCGCAGACACGATGATCACTGTCCGTCGCTCGGCCGCGCCCGAATAGTATGCATCGCGCAAGGCGCGGGCCACCTCGGGGCGCTCCAGAAACGGCGCGAGATCCTTGAAGATGATGAGGCCGGTGAGATCCTCCTTCACCACCGTGCGCAGGGCTGCGACGGGGTCGGTGGTGGCGGCTTCTTCGCTGCCTTGCAGGCCTTCGACGCAGCTCCAGATGCGCAGGTCGCAGTCCTGTTCGCCTGCCACGACATGCAGCATGCGCAGAACCCGTTCCTCCTCGGGGGAGTAGAGGTAGATCAGGGGGCTCTGCGCTTGGATGGAAGTGCGGATTTCGTCAAGAATCGTGGCCATGGGGCGGTCTCCGGGAGGGGCTCTTGATCGGGACGCGTTTCCCGTAGCATAGCCGGAAAGCGACCTTGGGCAAGGGGGCGCGTCTAGGCGCGGGGGGTTCGGCAGGCGCCAACCGCCTCGTAACCGTCGGCGTGCACCCGCCACACGAAGTCGAAGTAATCCAGGTACTGAGGCCCAACCGCCTCGATACCGAAGCGCTCCACGGCCTGTTCACGGATGGCGTGTCGATTCAGGTTCGGGGTCTTGGCGAGGGCATCCAGGAATTCCGCCTTGGTGCGGCACCGGTAGCCGGACACGCCTTGCTCGACGGTTTCCGGGAAGGCTCCCCAATCGGTCGTGACCACCGGCGTGCCGCACATCTGGGCCTCGATGGCCACGTAGCCGAAGGGCTCCAGGTACAGGGTTGGCATCAGCACCACCTGGGCCTCGCCCAGCAGTTTCGCCTTTTCCTGTCCCCAGACGCCGCCATGCACTTTGCGGAATGGCAGGCCATGGGCAGCGCAGGCGTCTGCCGCCAGGGCGATGCCCTTGTCGGGCGCGTCCCGGCCCAGGTAGAGAGCATAGCCGCCCTGGCCGGAACCCAGCGGGTAGTGATCCGGATCGAGGAAATGGGGGATCACCGTGTCGAAGAACTGGGTGTCGTGGACGAGTTCCTGGTAGCGTGTGTAGAGCGCGGCTTGGTGCGCGTAGGAGGGGAATACGCGGTAGGCATCGCAGCAGTGGTCATAGCCGATCATCGCCTCCACCGGGGGGATCCTGCCCACTTCCAGGTCCTCATGGGCCGCGCCATAGAGGAACACGGCCAGTTCGGGGCGCAGGTCCGGCGGCTCGGTCGCATTGGCGGCGAAGGCGGTATTCGCCCGGCGAGTGTACTCCACATGCCAGTCGCCGCCGCACTCCCATTCTCCCGTTGCCTCGCCCAAATCCACGAACTCGCCACCTCCGGGCAACTGGGAACCCCGCATGCCGTAGTAGATGTAGGGGAGGCCAGCCCGGGCCAGCAAGGTGCAGAAGTTCAGGCAGTTGAACACCTGCGCATCGGCTGGCTGGTGGGTGGCATCCAGTGGGTGAACAGGATGGCCGAACACATGGACGCGCGAGATGGGGCCTTTGTATGGCTGCATATCGCGCTACTTCCCAGTCCCGGCCAGGCCAGCCACGAAATGGCTGCGGGCAAACGCCCGGCATGTCTCCGGACACGACACGATGCTACTCATGCGGAACTCCCAGTGTTGGACCGCCCCAATATAGGGGCTTCGCCCCATCCAGCCCACCCCTGCTGCCAAGAGCGTGCCTGCCACGAGGCGCTGAGTGGTCGGCGGGTAGGCAAGAGGACGGCAAATGTGCTACAGTCTGTCAGAGTCTCGCCCTGTGAACGGGCGTGGCATGCCACCTTTCTGCCAGAGGCCCAGCCATGATCCGCCATACCGTCGTTTTTCGTCTGAAGCATGCCACGGATTCCGCCGAGGAACGGCAGTTCCTGCTCGATGCGCTGTGTCTAGCTGCCATCCCCGGGGTCGAGAAGTTCGAGCAACTTCGCCAGACCAGCCCCAAGAACGATTTCCACTTCGGCTTCTCCATGGAGTTCGCTGATGCGGCGGCATATGATGCCTACAGCGACCATCCGGTCCACGTCCAGTTCGTGGAGGAGCGTTGGATTCCCGAGGTCGAGGAGTTCATGGAGATTGACTACGAGCGGCTGTCGCCCGACTAGTAGCGGGCAGAACGAACCGCGTGTGTGTGAGAACCAAGGAGGCGTATCATGTACCGCAGAACCCATCTTGCTGTGTGGACCCTGGCCCTTCTCTCCTGCCTGTTCGCACTCGGTGTCTGTGCTCAGGAGGAACCCGCGTTCGATCCCGAGATGCCGCCGGTTGTGGTCAAGACGTTTCCCGCGGCGGGTGCCAAGGACGTGGAGGCCGGCCTCAAGGAGGTTCGCGTCACCTTCGACCGCCCGATGCAGACCGAGAATGCCTGGTCCTGGATCATTCAGCGGCGGCTGGGGGTCTATCCCGGCGTCCGCGGTGGTCCACCCCCGCGCTGGGAGAACGGCGGCCGTACTTGCGTCTTGCCAGTCAGTCTCAAGCCGGGGGTGCTCTACGCCGTCGGCGTGAACAGCTTCCGGCACACGGGGTTCAAGGGCAGGGCAGGCAAGGTTGCCGTGCCTTTCGTCTGGGTGTTCAAGACGGCGGCGGCTAAGTAGGGAGGGGGGAGCACGAGGGGGCGAACGTCGAACACCCAACGCCGAACATCGAACATCGAATGGGGAATGGGGGAGAGGACGAACACCGAATGGGGGAGCGGGTGAACGTCGAACGCCGCCCGCCTGGCGAAGCCGATCAACTACATCGAGCAGAATCCCGTGCATGCTGGCCAGTGCGGTCG
>JABGQJ010000372.1 GCA_018648945.1 Victivallales bacterium | reverse complement strand
ATCCTGATCCAGGAGAACCACGGAAACACGGCGAACCGCCTTGGCCAAGTCGAAAGACTGACCGGTGGAGCCGGCGCGGACATCCACCTGCTGCGTGACGACGGCAGCAATTTCCGGACTATGCCTTGGGGTCGCGATGGCATCGAGTTCTGCCAAGGGCATCAGTGCTGGCGAGGACAGACTGCTTGGGCCATCACCAGTACCAGCACCCGGTTTGAGACCGGCAGCGAAGCCCAGCTCATCGAGGCGCAGGCCATGGCAGGCGACGGACACCTTGGGCGGCTGACGCCCGGTGCGGTGCGGAACGACATGACCCGGGACTTCCCCAACCCGCATTTCCACCACTTTGCCACCGACAGTCAAGGAAAGCGCCTGGTCTCTGACGCCAAGCCCTTCCAAGAGGGCGGCCGAGTCTTCATCGCCGACCTGGGCGAGCCGGGAACGGGCGCTCTCACCAATTTCACCTGCCTGCTCAATGCTCGGTCCTCGTGCACGAAGGATAGCCACATCCATCCGTTCCTGTCCCCGGACGGCACCATGGCCTTCTACAACTCCGACGAATCCGGCATCCTCCAGGCCTACATGATTCGTGGCTTGGGAGCGGTTTGACCAAAGGAGATATGATGACGCGATTCATCCCCGCCTACATCAAGTCCATGCGGTTGTATTATGCCTTCGTGACCGGGGTTGCCGGTTGGGTGGGGGTCTCGTTCTACCGCTTCTGTGCCCCGGAGGCCTACTCCCATCGTCGGGGCATGCTGGTCCTGGCGATGCTGTTCTTGAGCTGGGGCATCAACCAGATCGTGAACGACTACCTGGGGTTGGCCGAGGATCGGGTGAACGCCCCGAATCGCCCGATGGTGACCGGTGAGCTGCATCCCGAAGGGGCTCTGGCCGTCTCGGTGGTGGCTATGCTTGGGGTCGGGATCGCCTCCTACATCCTCAACCCATGGTCGCTGATCCCGATTCTGGTCGGTGTGCTCTTGAACGTGCTGTACGAATACGCCAAGGCCTGGTCTCTGTGGGGCAATGTGGTGTTCGGTCTCAGCATCTCCATGTGCACCGTCTACGGATTCCTGGCCTCGGGGCCGCTGGTGCAGCCCCTGATCACCAGCAACCGAGTCAGCGGCGTGTTCCTGGTGGCTTTGCTCAACGCGCTGATGACCTACTTCACCTACTTCAAGGACGCCGCCGGGGATGCGGCGGCGGGGAAACGCACCTTCGTGGTCCGCCACGGGCTGCGGGTTTCCCGCTACGCAGGCATCGCGGGCGCCTTCCTGCCAACCGTCGCCTTTCTCGCCATCGCCCATCTCGGCTGGTTGCCCTTCCACGAGATTCTCTTTCTGCGAGACTTCGTGTTCTGCGGGTTGATGACCCTGTTCCTGCAGGTCTGGACGGCGTGGCTCTACTTCCGCTATCCAGCTGGTGACCGGACCTACTTCAGCCTGGTGACCAATTTCCGGGCCTGCGTGGCGGGGCAGGTGACCTTGATCGCCATCTTCAACGGCACGCTGGCATTGTACCTGCTGTCCACTAGCTATGTGTTCATCGGTTTCCTCTTCGGGCTCCACCGCGACCCTAAGGCGTAGAGGCAAGGCGGAAACCAGAATGGGGAAGAGGGACGCTCAATGTCTAGCGGTGAACACTGGATGCAGAACGGAAAAGGCAGGAAGCTCGGCATGGAAAAGCGACGGACCATCACCGGCTTGGCAAAAGTGTGGCTCTACTGCCGCATTGCCCTGCATGTGGCCGGGCACTACCTGATCCGTCCTCGCCACTTCAACCGCAATCCCCTGCGCTACCTGCGGTTTCTTTGGCGGGCACTGCGCCTCCTGCTCATTTTCCGGCACAACAAGGCGATCTGCCGTGGCCATCTCGTCAAGCTGCATCTCTACCTACCCGCTTACCCGAGCCGCGCTTTCTTCCGCTCGATCGAGACCAAACTGATCCGCCAGCCGGCCGGGCCTGTGACGGTGGTCTACTCCATGACTCGGGCTTGCACCTACCACTGCCCGCACTGCTATCAGAAGCGGGATCAGGGGGCGGATCTGGAGGAGCAGGTGCTGCTAGACACGGCACTGCGCGTGCGTGATGCAGGCGTGACCATGTTCGATATCGAGGGGGGCGAACCCTTGCTGCGCTTTCCCCGCCTTCTCCGGCTCGTACAGGCGTTGGGGGACACAACCGAATGCTGGGTCAACACCACCGGGGCCGGTCTGAGGCCGGGCATGCTACCGGAACTCCGCCAAGCGGGTGCCTACGGTCTGATGGTCTCGATCCACTCGCCGGACCCTGGCACACACGATGCGTTCACCGGCGTCGATGGCTCCTTCGAGGTGGCTGCCGAGGTCATCCGCCAAGCCCGGAGCGAGGGCCTGGCCGCCGTCATCAACAGCGTTCAGGACGAGGCGGAACTACGGGCCGGACGCTTGCACGATCTGATGGAGTTGGCCCGGTCGCTGGACTGCGATTTCGTGCAACTCATCCACCCAAAACCCGCCGGGCTGTGGCTCGAGAAGGAGGGTATGCAGGCCGACCCGTCGCTGATCGAGGCCGTTCGCGGGGATCACGTACTGTACAACAGCCGCGATCGCTCGGACTACCCGTCGCTGGCGGCACAGGTATTCGAGGAGGCCCCCCATGTCCTGGGCTGTACCGCCGGTGGGATCGACCGGTTCTACATCGGGGCAGACGGCGAGGTCCAGCCCTGCGAATTCCTCAACCTCTCCTTCGGCAACGTGACTGCCGAGCCCTTCGAACAGATCTTCGCCAGGATGCGGGCGGCCTTCCCCGACGCGCGGTGCGACTGGCTGTGCTGCACGCAGGCCGGGGCCATTGCCGCCGCTCTGGCGGCCAGCGGCAGTGACCGTACTCCCCTGGCCGAAGAGCCGACGGCGGAACTCGTGGCCAGCTGGAACCGTGGCGACGCCACGCCGGTATACGAGAAGCTCGGGATCTACCACCCATGAGGCGGGCCACAGTCATTCTCAATCCGGGTGCCCGTTCCGGGCGGGGCCAGCGGCGCTGGGGGTTCTGGCAGGAACGCCTGCGTGGCAGCGATCTCTCCTGCTCCTTCGTTCAGCCCGACTCCATGGCGCATATCGAGGAACTGGCCGCCGTTGCCGAAGCGGATGTGGTGGTGGCAGTTGGTGGCGATGGCACCATCAATGCGGTGTTGAACGGAGTCCTGGCACGGGGGGCGGATGCGCCAGCCTTGGGCGTGCTCTATGCGGGGACGAGTCCCGACTTTTGCCGGTTTCATGGCATTCCCACGGCTCCAGAAGCCGCGCTCGACGCCCTGCTCCATGGCAGGATTTGCTCCCGCGACGTAGGGCGCGTGCGGTACCGAGACGGGGCGGGAGCAGAGCGCACCAGCTTCTTTGGGTGCAGCGTGAACCTCGGCATCGGTGCCACGGTGGCGGCCCGCGCGAACCGCTGGCGCCGGTTCCTGGGTGATGGGGGAGGAACGGGACTGGCCGTGCTCAGCGCCTTGCCCGGTCCCCACCGGCGCCTGGAACTGAGCGTGGATGGCGAGGCCCCCGTGGTTCTGCCTCGCTGCTGCCACCTCTGCATTGCCAAGAGCCCGTGGATCGCCTCGGGCCTGAAGTTCACCGGGGATCTGCACCCGGCGGATGGGCGGCTGGCCGTGCTTGCCATCGCCGGGAAATCGCTGTTCGGCCTGCTGCGCCTGCTGCCTGCGTTCTACACCGGCACCGTCAGCAGTCGTCCCGACGTGCTCTTTCGTTTTGCCCAATCGGTCGCGGTGCAGGGAAGGGGGGCGGTGGAATTCGATGGCGATCCCCACGGTGCGCTCCCCATCGCAGTGGACATCCAACCTGGCGCGCTGCGCCTGGTCGTGCCGGAGGCATCATGAACGAATACGACATGATCGAGCAACTGGTCGCGCACTGCCCTCGTTCCGCCCAACAGCAGAACGGGTTGTTCGAGGCCGATGCCGAACTGGTGCGCATGGCCGATGGGCTTTGGGCCTTCACCACCGATGAATTCTCGGCCGAGGAGGATGGCTTCACGACAGACAATCCCGCGGCCCTGGGCAGCAACCTGGCGGTGGCGACCCTGCACGATCTGTTCGCAGTGGGCGCGACTCCGGCCTTCTTCCTGTCCGCTCTGGTCTTGCCCCAGGAACTGCCGACCGGCTTTGCGGCGGGCGTCGCGAGGGGCATGGCCGACGTGCTGGCCACGTGCGGTTGCCATCTGCTGGGTGGGGATCTCGGCCAATCCTCGTCCTGGCGCTTCACGGGCACTGCCTTTGGCCCGGTCGTGGGACCGGCCTGCACGCGGGAGCTCACAGCGGCGGATTGCGAACTCTGGATCAGCGGGCCATTGGGCGATGCCAATGCCGCCTTGCTGAGCGGCGCGCCGACTCCTCGCTTCGAGCTCCGGTTAGAGCTGGCCCAGGCTCTGCGCGGTCATGCGACGGCTTGCATCGATACCAGCGGCGGCCTGCTGGACGCCCTCCAGATGCTAGTGCGGGTGAACCCGGGCGTCCGCTTCGTGCTCGACGTGCCCGCAGTCCCCATGGCCCCGCTGGTCCGCTCTATCGCCGATCAGGCCGGCTTCCCACCCCACGCCGCTTTGGTGGCCGGAGCCGGAGAATACGAACTGCTCTTCGCGGTTCGGGCCGACGATTCGGCGGTCCGCCAGGACCTGCTCCGACTCGGGGCCTTCCGCATCGGCGCGGCCCAGGCGTCCGCCTCGCCAGGGCTCTGTCTGGGCGGGCGGGGAACTCCCGCGCCCACCTGTCCCGACGCTCGCCTATTCGCTACCCGCGATGCCTATCTGGCAGCCGTAGTCGAGGCGGGGAAGCGGCTGGAGGAAGCCTCGTGAGCATGGCCTCACAACTCGCTGAGCCGCTGCGGCTGCGCAAGATGACGCTTCCCAACCGCCTGATCCGTTCGGCCACCTTCGCTGGCCTCGCGGACGAGGACGGCGTGCCCCCAGTGGCAGAAGTCACTGCGCTCTACGAACGCATTCTGCAGGGCGGCACCGGCAGTCTGGTCACGGGCTTTGCCTACGTTTCCCCGGAAGGACGGGCCATCCAGCCTGGCCAATCCGGATTCTGCACGCCGGCTCAGACCCAGGCGTGGGGCACCATCACGCAGCGGCTGCACCGGCACTTTCCCGACTCGCCTCTGGTCGCGCAACTGGCCCATACTGGGCGGCAAACGCGAACAGAGGTCACCGGTTTGCCTCTGATTGGCGCTTCGGACCGAGCCTGCAGCTACTTCCGCGCGCCAGTGCGCGCCTTGCGGACCGACGAAGTTCCCGCGCGGGTTCAGCAGTTCGCCGACGCTGCGGCGAACGCCCAACAGGCGGGCTTCGACGCAGTCCAGATTCACGCCGCCCATGGTTACCTAGTCCATCAGTTCCTTTCCCCTTGGACCAACCGGCGCCCCGATCTCTGGGGACAGCCAACCGCATTCCTGACCGCGATCGTGGAAGCCATTCGGGAACGTTGCGGAGACGCCTTCCCGGTGTGGATCAAGCTCAGCTGGGGCGAAGATCGGCGTCCGGGAATCGATCTGGCGACGGCAACGGCGACGGTTGCCGCCCTGGACCGTCTGCAGGTGGACCTGATTGAAGTCAGCTACGGCACGATGGAATGGCCCATGAACATCTTTCGGGGTGCGTGCCCAGTGAAGGTGGCCCTGCGGACCAACCCGCTTCTGAACCACTACTCGTTCTGGGGGAAGCTCTGGTGGATGCTGGTCCGGGGTCTGCCGCACTTGCGGCGTCTGGAAGGCTTCTCGCCGGCCTACAACGTTCCCGCGGCCGTCGCTCTGCAACAGGGCACCCGCATCCCGGTCGTGCCGGTGGGGGGCATCCGTTCGCTGCCGGAGGCGCTGGACTGCCTGGCCCAGGGGCTTCCCGCCGTAGCGCTGTGTCGGCCTCTCATCCATGACCCAGCGTTCGCAGGTCGCCTGCTCGCCGGCGATTCCTCCCCCTCAACCTGCAGCAACTGCAATCTCTGTGCCGTGCACTGCGACAGCCCGCAGTCCCTGCGCTGCTACCACCCCAAACGAAGGGAGCCATGACGATGGAGATGAAACGCATGGAAGGCAAGATCAGCTTCGAGAGCTTCATGCCCGGAACGGGGGGCGATCTCTTTGCCAAGATCGAGGGGCTGGCGGCGCACCTTGGCACCCATGTGGAGCCATGTCTGGAAGCCTTGGGACATGAATTGCTGACTGCCGCCGGGCCCCAGACTACGGTGCGCGACCTTCACGGGCGGCAACGTCGCGTGGTGATGATGGGCTCCAATTCCTTTCTCAACTTGGCTATGCATCCGCAGGTGACCGCTGCCGCAAAGGCGGCAGTGGACCGCTTCGGCTACGGCATGGGGGCCGTGCCCGTCTATGCGGGCACCACCGACCTGCATCGCGAACTGGAACAGGCCATCGCCCGGTTTCTGCATCGGGAGGACGCGATTCTCTTTCCCTGCGGGTACAGCGGCAATGTCGGGCTGATCAGCGCCCTCTGCGGACCGGGGGACGTGATCCTGAACGATGCCGCCAACCACGCGTCCATCTTCGATGGCGGACAGCTGTCCGGGGCCGACCTCCAGATCTATCTGCATGGCAACATGCGCCATTTGGCGAAGCAGCTGCGTCGCTTGCCGGAGAGTCAGCAGGGGCGGCTGATCGTGACCGATGGCGTGTTCTCCATGGATGGCGACTTGGCTCCTTTGGCCGAGATCTGCGACTTGGCCGAGCAGTATGGGGCGCGGGTGATGGTGGACGATGCCCACGGGATTGGCGTGGTGGGCCCCACTGGGCGGGGGACGCCCGAGGCCTGCGGCTGTCTGGAGCGAGTGGATGTGCTCTACGGCACGCTGAGCAAGGCCCCGGCCGGCATCGGCGGCTATTGCGCGGGGTCTGCGGCCCTGATCCGCTACCTGCGGCTCTACGCCCGGACATTCTTCTTCTCCACCAGCCTGCCCGCCCCCGTGGTTGCCGGGCTGCTCGAAGTCTTCAAGTTGCTAGAGACCGACCAGGCCGGGCGTCGTCAACTGTGGGCCAACATCGAGTATCTCAAGGCCGGTCTGGCGCAGCAGGGCTTGGACACGGGGCACAGCGCCTCTGCGATTGTGCCGGTCATGGTCCGCGACGAGGTGAAGCTCGGGCGTCTCCATGCCGCCCTGCTCGAAGAGGGTGTGTTCACCAATATCGTCAGTTACCCGGCGGTCCGCCGCAAGGACTGCCGTCTGCGCCTCAATGTCATGGCCAACCACACGCCGACTGATCTGGATCATGTGATCGCGACTCTCGGAACGCTCGGTCGCGAACTGGGTATCGTGGTGGGAGGGGGCGAGTGAATTCGGTCCTGGTGACCGGTGCCGCTGGCTTCATCGGGGGCCACACGGCCGCAGCCTTCGCGGCGGCGGGGTGGCGGGTATGGGCTCTGGTCCATCGCCATCGCTCCACCCGTCTGGACCGTTTGGAGCGGGAGGGAGCCGTGCGGGTGCTGACCGGCGATATCACCGATCCCGCCTCGCTCGGAGAGGCACTCGCTGTCTGTCGCGAGAATGGCCCGCCCCCCGTGGTGGCCCAC
>JABGQJ010000371.1 GCA_018648945.1 Victivallales bacterium | reverse complement strand
ACAGCGCGCCCGTCAGCCGGGTAGATGTCCAGGTCTTCGGTGGCGGCGCCGCGAATGCTGTCCACTTGCACCATGAGGTAGTCGGCTTCGCTGACCCGTTCGGAATTGAGCACGTATACGCCCGGCACGGCCACATCAACCGGCGCGCCTGCGGCACGGGATGCGGTGTCGCTGTTCCAGGAGAGCATCGTGCCGCTAAGACTGAGAGTACCCGTGTTGCCAACGACATTGCCTGGGCCGACACCGTGAACGCGAACGCCACGAATGGCGGCTGGTTGCTGAATGTCACGGTCCACATCGGCGCTAACCGTCACATCAACGCTGTCGTTTGCAGCGGGCAATTCAGCGGCGATAACCGCAACGACCACGAAGTCGCCGGCCTGGCCTTCCAGGATGTAGCGACCATCAGCGACCGGGACGGCTACTCCGTCGTTCCAGGTCAGCGTCTGGCCAGCCAAAGTGTAGACCAGCTTCTCCGCGTAGACCCCGCCGGCAAGGTTCTTGCTGACGGCCTCGACGACCACGCCGCCGGCCTGGCCGAATGGGAAGCGCGGGGCGAAACCGCGCCCGCTGTCCTGCATGTCGATGCCTAGAACGGCCGTCGGCTCGCTGCCGGCCGCGATGGTTCCGGCGGGCAGAGCGCTGCTCACCGTGGCCGGAGCCGCGCCGCGGACCTGCACGGAGCGGGCGCCCTCCTCGTGGGGGCTGAGGGGCGCGCGGAAGAGGTCGCTGTTGCTGAAGAGGGGGATGTCGACGCCCGCGTCATAGACGCCGAGGGTGCCACCGATGTCGTACCAGACCGCATCGCCTGGGGAGTAGACCACGTTGTAGTCGGTATCCGTGGTACCGCCGACCGCGCCGGGGGGTTCGGGATCCGTGTCCGGGTTGGGGGCGGAGCCGCGCTTGGCATAGTAGAGATTGCGCTGGAATTCCCCGACCACACTGAGGAGCGGGACGGTCTGGGTACGGTGCTGGTAGGGAACGCCGGCGTCGTAGAACGGAACGGGCGAATAGGAGTCCTCGATGTCCATGATCGTCTCGCCCATGCCCCAGCGTCCGTCGCCGTTGACATCCCGGTATACATGCCCAGTAAACGTCAGTCCCGCCGTACCGTCGGCAATGGCCCAGTTGCTCGGGAAGTCGTCCTGGGATCCCCTGCGGCGGAAGAGAATGCCGTCGTCGGGGATCTCGACGATGAAGGAGTCGCCGAGGTTGAAGTTGCCGCTGGTCGCGACCCGGACTTCGTACTCGGGCCCGGCGTCCGTGCCCAGGTCGGTCTGGGGAACCGAGAGCGCGGCCAAGGGGCGCAGAACCACCTCGCGGTAGCGCTGCCCCTCGGCATTGATCCGCCAGTCGCTCCATTCCAAGCCGCCAGCAGCCAACTGCACAAGACCAGTAGTGCCAGAGAAGAGGCGCATGCCGCTCGTCGCGTCATCAGCCAAGGGCAACAGGTCCACTTCCGGATCGAACTGGCCGTAACTGGTGTCGATGACCCGGACGGTAATGGTCTCGATCCGGTCAGTGGTGCGACCCGCGACATCGAGTTCAAGCATGGCGCGTTCGCGCTCGTCCAGGCGGCTGGTGCCGTTGTAGTAGCTGGCGGAGACCTTGGCCATGCAGTAGACGGGGCCGGCGGCGACGACGGCAGGCGGCATCATGGCAAAGATGCCGTTCGACACCATGCCTGGGATCTCAGGACTGGAGGTCAGGCTGGTGTTGCGGACGCGGAGCTCGGTGATGCCCGTGACGAAGCCGTCGCCGGGGTTGACGGACCCCTCGTTTGTCGCTGCCGAGAACACGATGTTGGCGTTGGTGTTGGCGAGACTCTGACTGCGAATCCCCGCAAGCAGGTAGGAGGCACCGGTGTTGCTCTGCCGCCAGCGGGCGTCGCTATTGGCGTTGAAGCCGCCCTGGTCATACGCTCGGAGCGTGACCCGATTGGCGTTGAGGGTATGACTCGCCGCAGTCGAGCTGTTGCTGTCGGAGCTGTACTGCTGGATCGAGGCACCCGAGGAATCGACGGCCAGCATGTCGACCCAGGCCGAATCGTTTGAGAATCCAAGAACGCCGTAGCGCGAGTCCAGGTTGCGTACGCCGAGGGTCGTGCCCGTGAAGCGCGGGGTGGGGTTCCGGTAGCCGGCCGCATCCACCACTTGGGCATACGAACTGGCGCTGCCGCCGCCGAACGTACGCGACGTGACCGACGTACTGTCGAACCAGATGCGCACGGTCTGGGCGGTGCCGCTCAAGAGATCGAGGATCTCGGGGCCGAACGGCCCCTCCTTCTCATGGACATTCGTGCCCGAACCGTAGGACGCCCCAGGCATCCAGCCGCCGTCGCCGACCGAACTCAGGGGCTCGCTGAACACCACGTCCATGTAGTCGTAGGAGTTGTAGCTACTCGCCTCGCCACTCTTGTTGTAGTTGGTGGTGCGCCACATGGTTGCGGCCACGGGCCTGGCCGGGGCGGCGTCCCAGGCCATGGTGGGGGGGAAGTCTCCGAGGATCCAGTACCAGTCGGCCGGGTCCGTGCCCCCGCTCGGCGTCGGTGTCACGTACAACCAGTGCACGCCGTCGGCCTCGTATGTCGTGTTCGCACTCGTTGTGGGCGGGATGCCGTCCATGCGGTCGTCCGGATCGTTGTAGCTGATCATGATCCACCGACGACCATGGGTGCGGGGACGCACCTGGGTCTGGTTGATGGTCACCCGAATCGTGCTGTAGTAGGTCGATGTCGAGAGCACGCTCGCACCAGTGACAGTTACGTTGGTCCAGTCTGCGGAAGCGGGCCACGGCAAGGTACCGGTGAAGTTCGTGTCGGGGACATTGGCCAGGTTCTCGTCGGCCGCCGCGTTGGAGGTGTCCTCGGGGTCATTGTTCTGAACCCAGACTCGGAACTTCGAAGAGGCACTCGCCGCACCGACGGACAGGTTCGGACTCTGCGCGCTGTTGGGACGCGGATTGCGGAAGTTGAGGTCGACCGTATCCACCCGGCAATCGCCATCAAGGTCGCGGTAGTAGATGCCGTGGTACGTGAGGCCGGCGGCATCCGTCACAGTACTGCTCTCGGCGGGTGTCGGGCCCGTAGGTTCCTTGCGGTAGGCATTGTCGCCGTTGGTGAAACAGCGAGGCGGCAGAGTGTCCGGATTGTCGATGTTATAGCGTCTGCGCAGGGCGACGGGCCAAACCGTGGCGGGGACGGCATTGCCGGCGAAGTCATAGATGGCATTTGCAGAAACGCTGACCGTGAGGGTGGTGCGTGCGAGGTTCGCGGCCGGGTCGACGAGTTGGCGGCCGGCGGCCGTGCCCCCAAAGGTGAGAATGCAGTAGTTCGTGGCGAGGGAATTGCTGAAGCTCGTGACCGTGACGGCGCCAGTATTGGTCGTCACCGTGAAGTCGCCGGCGGTCAGGTTCCCCACCCTGTCGGGGACACTGGCCACGCTGTGATTGCTGATGCCGTTGCCGTTGGTGTAGACGCGTTCGCTGAAGACGACCTTGGCGGAGTAGTTGTCGTCAGCAAGAATGACGTCGATGATGCGCGGAACGCCCGAGTCGTGGAGCCTCATCTCGCCGGTGCTTGTCTGGGTGTCGGCGGCATTACCCAAGGCGTCGAACACATTGTCCGCAATGGGAACGATCGCGATGGTCTCGATGCCGGCCGGAATCCGGTGCTCGTTCAACTGCCCCGGTGCCGTCCCCCCCAGATCCTGCTCGGGGGTGAACTTGAGCATGGCGCGGGTGACATTGCTCGCGTCCGTCATCGGGGTTCCGTCCCCGTTCAGAATCCGGCTAATGCCGACACTCGTCACGGTCCCCCCGTTCTTCCTCAAGATGACTTGGAGCGAATGGGTGAAAAGGGCGCCGGGGAGCGCCTCGCCATTGTCGTCGAGGCGGGTGTCCCCACCGTCCAGGGCGTCGGCCATGGCGCCGGTGTCGAGCCAGGTCAGGTCCGTGTCGTCCACCAGACCGTTCTGGTTGGTGTCGCGGTACATGGCATCGGCGGGCAGGGCGGTGCCGGCGTCGCCGTCCGTGGGGGCCACGCCCATGACGAGGGTGTCCACGAAGCCGTCGTTGATGTTGCCGATCGTGTACGTCTGGTCGGCAGGTCCATAGTCAAGCCAGATGCCGTTGTTGGCACTGGCATAGAAATCAAGGATCCAAGCCACGTACTCGTCCAAGGCGTCGGCATAATCCGGCACCGGAATGGCCCCGTTCTCCGCGTAGTACGACGTGCGATCCGGGACGAGGGTACCAGCAGTAATGCCCGCTGGCTCAGTTCCCGACGGCCAGAACCACAGGTCTTGGCCAGGCGTGAAGGTATCGTCGAACACGATCCCAAAGCCCGCTTCGCCAACGTCCAGGAACAGACCGTCCCCTTCACTGCATCCAGCGACGCCGTCCAACTCCACGTAGCAGACGCGTGCGATGGTGGCCGTCCCCAAGAAGGGTATGCCCGATGCCTGGATGTACTTGAACTGCCCCGTGCGGGCCTGTCCGTCGGCCAGCCCGGCCGTGAACGGCGGCTCCATGAGAACCACATCCTCACGCTTCCGGAAGGTGTTGTCCATCGTGCCGCTTCGATCGAGCCAGAGCGCGTCGTTCGCGTCATGGCCAGCGGTGCCATTGGTGTCGCCCCAAGCGTACTGCGAGACGATGTCGCTGAAGTTGGAGGTCTTTGCCAGGCTGTTGGTGCTGCCGACCGGCTCGTTCCAGGTGATGTCCACGTAGGTGTTGTCGGCGGCGAGGGTGGCGGCGACGATGACGGGGCCAAGGTTGTCGTAGCGGTAGGCAAACTCACTGTAGAAGAAGTCGCCGTTGTTGACGCCCGGACCACCCAGCGGTACGAGAGCGCGCGTGCCGTCATCGTGGGTGATGGTGTCGTTGTCGATGACGTCAAGCCGGACGAAACCGTCGCCGGTTCCCATATTGACCGTGACGGTCCAGAACTGGCTTGGCGAGGTGGCCGGGGTGCCGGTGGCATCCGTGGCATCGACGGAGGTGATGGCGGCGCTGGGCAAGGGGGTGTCGCGTTTGGCTGCGAGTTCCTCGAAGGGCCAAGTCGAGATGTTGACGAAGTCCTTGGTCAGGCGCAGCGAAAAGTCGTCGGCATCGACGCCCATGACCGGCTGGGAGAAGGTGACCAGAAACTGGACCGGACTCTCCTTGGTGGCATAGGGATTGGCCCCAGCTCCCAGGACGGCCCCGTCTACGAGCAGTTTGGTGGAGGCGACGAGGGGCTGGGCGGGATTAATGGGGAAGCCTGGGTTCTCGGCGAGGCCGGTGACCAGCGGGGCGACGGGGATGACGTTCGCCTCGTCCTCGCCGCCTTGACTCCCCTCCCCGTCCACGTCCACGGTCAGGAAGTCCCGCGCCATGTCGAGAGTCAGGGAGACACCGCCCCAAGGCACGATCACAGCCGCATCGACGGGGTCCAAAAGGATCACGACCAGCGGGCTGCCGGCGGACTGGAACACGACGCCGTCGGTCAGCGTCAGACTGCCGGCACCACTGTGGAGGGTCAGGGACGTCGGGTCCACGGCGACGTTGCCGACCGGGCGGTTGAACTCGAGAATGACAATGGCGGCGCCCGCGACGAAGTTGTCGTAGTCGTAGTACCAGTTCTCCAGGACCAACTCGCCTGGGCCGGTGTCGTCTGTGGCGATGAAGTTGAGGCCCCACTGGTTGCCTGCGCCGACGGTGACTTCCTTCGGTCCGGCGAAGGCCAAACCGTCCTTGGTCATCACGATATCGTAGTCGCCAGCCGGAACCTTGTCGACGGCCCAGATGCCGTTCTCGTCGGTGGTGTTGCGGCCGTTCTCGTTCCAGACGAGCATGTCGAGGAAATCGCCGCCGCCATCCGTGAGTTTGACAGCGACGCCGGGGACCGGGTTGCCCGCCGCGTCGGTGACTCGACCGGAGATGATCTTGCCTGAGGCGGCGTCCTCGTTCACCTGCAAGGCCTTGCGATAGACGTTGCCTACCGATGCGCCGAGGCCCGCCCATTCCGTGCCACCGGCGACACTATCATAATAGTACTCTTCGACGTTGTACCAGAGATCTCCGCCACCTCCCCAGCCCATGTTGAAGTGGTAGTACCAGCGACCATCGATCCGGCCGTAGCCGTCGCCCACGATCGCGTGCCCGCCGCCGGGAGGGGGCAGGAGGGGATTCGTCATGCCGATCGTGATCGCGACCGGGCGACGGGCGTCCAAGTTTGCCCGCATGCCGCTGATTCCGCCTGCGGAACCGGCGCCAGAGTAGTTGAATTTGCCCGTGAAAGCCCCCGAACTGAAGTTGGTTCCCGACATATTTGAGCGTTCGATGTTGTACTTCATATTGAGCGCCAGCCCGGCGTCGAAGCAGAGCGCGCCGACCTGCTGCAGAGAGTGCTCGGACTCGGTGCCGTTCGGATCGAGGGTCATGGCCGCCCAATCGTAGGGACCACCGTTGCCATTGCCGCCGCGGAGCTGGGTTCCCGCGAGGCTCGCACCCTCTGGATTCGCAAACTCATCGTGGTAGGTGACGGAGCCGCCTCCGGTCTTGTAGCCAATTCCCGCCTCCGGCCATGCGAAATACCGGATCATCTGGGCGGTGGCGGTGGCGGCGCAACCGGACACGATATTGTCGGGGTTGCCTGGATCGAAGGTATGGGAGGTCTCGCCAATGAGGGGGGTGTAGTAGTTGTAACAGGCGCGCCCACCCTCGGTGCCCTGGCTCCAGCGGCTCTGGACGAAGGAATCGACCCACATCTCCGTGACGACCTGCGCTCCGGCTGCACGAGTTCCCTCGGCGGCGGTCAGTTTGGCCCAGTCGGCCTGGTTGGCGGCGATCTGCGTCGCCAACTCCGCACCGCGGGTGGCGGCGGCGGCAACGGCCGCCAGGCGGTTGGGCAAGTCCTGTGCCAGCAGATATGCCAGCGGGTTCTGCATCGAGGCGTCGAAGGTACCGGACGCCGAGAAGGCGATGATCGGCTCTAGACGGTCGTCTGCGCTGACCACAACGTATCCTTCGGGCTGCAGAGCCACTACATACGCATACGCGGATGCGCTGCGGGTTGCCCCGATGGCCAGGGCCTCGCCCACCGTGCCACCCCGCGTGGCCGCAGCCAGATTCGCCCCCAAGGGGGTCGGTGCGGCCTGCACGAACTGGCTCACCGCCAGTCTCGCTTGCTCTATGCTTACGGGTGCCGCCGAGACGGCAAGCGAGAACAGCAGAGCCAGGCACGACAATGCCTGGGTCAACCCCCGCACACTCCCCCGATATCGCGCGGGCCTGGACGATTCGCCGACGTGTGTCGAGTTCATGCGCAGAGTTCCTTCACTGGTGCAGTCATGGTATGACAGAATTCGAATGGACGGGGGGGAGCGGCATTCCTCGTTTGGGGAGGCCGCCAGGAGAAGATGGGAGCAAGAATGCGGGACACCATGCGGAACGTCTGGGACGATCCGACGACTGGGGTGCACACCGGGGCGGAATGGGTTGGGCTGATCGGCATACTGTGTCTCTTGTTCTCGGCGAGATGGCGGGGAGGTCCGTTCCCTAGCAGCGGATGGCACCTACACGCAGTTCCATGAACTGCGGGAA
>JABGQJ010000370.1 GCA_018648945.1 Victivallales bacterium | reverse complement strand
CTCTTCCCCATTCCCGATCCGCCGGCAAGAGCGATCGTTTCCTTTGTCCGGGTGCGGGTCGCGAACGGTGCGGGAGACACGCAACTGACGGCCGTGCTGCCGATCGACGATGCAATCGGTGAACTCATCTTCCGTCCGGAGGACTACATGACTGGCGAGGGCGCCGCCACTGCGGGGCTGCTGCCCGGCACCTACACTCCCTACTTTGCCTATTGGGTAGAGGGCGATGGGGACTTCGGCGAGGAGCAGGAGGGCAACAGCTTTGTCGTGTCCTACGAGGACCCCGCCGCTCCCACTGGCGTGGACGTGCGTGATCCCAGCGGCCCACTGGCAGCGCCCGTCCCCGGCGGCGCTCGCTTTGCCTTCCAGTTGCCCACGACTCAGGGATATGTCCTGGAAGTCGATGATGGCAACGCCAGAGCTGTGGTGACGCGCCTCGTCCGCCCATTGGCCCGCCCCGCCGAGGGCGAGGCCTTCCCGGTTGCCCTCGCGGTTTCGGATCTCTTCATCCCGTTGATCCCAGGCGACTACAGCTGGCGCGTGCGGGGGTACAATCCCCTTGCCCCAGCAGACCCGATCACCCGTGCCGAAGCCTGGTCCGATGGCAACCCGTTCACGGTCACGGCTCCTGCTCCCGCCGGTGCTCCGGTCGCGCCTGACCTGCTCTCGCCGGGCGATGGCCTTGCGTTCAACCCGAACGCCGCGACCGGGAAGGCCATGGTGGACTTCTTCTGGACAGCCGTTCCCGGAGCCACGGGCTACTATCTGTACGTGGGCCTGCAAGAAGGCACGGCAGTAGTCAACAACGAGCTGACCGGCGAGCCGGCTCTCGCGGGAGTCTCGCTGCGCCCCGGCACGTACCGCTGGGCGGCAATGGCCTTCAATGAGGCCGGCCGCAGCGCGTGGAGCGTCGTGGGCGAGTTCACCGTCAATCCCGCGCCCGGTCTGGCTTTGGTCACCGGGGCGTATGCCGATCCCAACATCGTCTTCGACTGGATCGGCATCGCGCCGCAGGGCGTCGAGCTCTACATCGTCGATGAGGGTGCCTACAGAGCCTGGATGGTGCCAGACCTGCCCCCGGACCAGCCGTACACCCCAAGCGGCGAACTGGCACTGCCCGGACACACCTACTGGTTCAGAGCTCGCAGCATCGGCGCCAACGGCGACCGGGGCGTCTGGAGTGACTGGGGTGTCTACCAGATTCCCGAGGCGGGCGACCAGGTGCTCGTGGCTGCCACCCCTGATACGACCGTTGCCGGGCAAGTCACCTTCGCCTGGATTTGGGCCAACATGCCGGCAGGGGCGCAAGTGAAAATCCGCGTGCTGCGGGCGTCGAACCTCGTTTCGGGCGTCTGGACCGATGCCACCGGGACCGACGATCTTGTTCTCGCTGGCGAAGCGGTTGCCGCCCCCGGCGAAACATACCACTACCAGATCCGGCCTCTGGACGCCGACGGGAATCCGCTGAACGGCTGGACGGACTGGTTGCTCTACACGATGCCGGGCCCTAAATAGCCCAGCAGAACATGCAACGGAATTGTGTCAGGCGCCGCAACGAACAGGCGCGGAAGAACCATCAGACAGGAGTGTTGACCAATGAAATCCCGTTTGACAACGGCAGTTCTGAGCGTGTGTGTTCTGGTTTCCTCGGCAGCGATGGCGGATGGCTGGAAGCTCTCCCTGGGCGCCTCTTATCGTTCCTTTGACGAGATCGATTTCAAACCCCTGGCCCTGTCCTCCTCGGGCGGTGCCTATGTGAATGGCTACTGGACCGCAGACGACGACTACCTCGTGCTGGGCAGCGACGGCCAGATCAACCCCACCGGCTGGACCCTGAACCAGGGAGAGTACTGGCGGACTGTGTCCTTCGATCAAGTCGTGTACGGCGGTGGCTCCGATGGTTGGGGCGGCAACCCTGGCGCGGTGTTGGCCCTGAGCAAGCAGCTTAAGGCAACCGAATCCGGCTGGTCCGTGAACGCCAAGGTCTCCCTGGGCTGGTTCTCCGCAGATCTGAGCACAAGTGCCCAAGCAAGCGAGTTGACCAGTAGCACCTTTGTCGGCTTCTTCCGTGTCCCGTCTGTTCTTGGTGATCCGGGCACGGGCTTCCCCGTTGCCCCTGTCGTTGGCGGCAGTGGTCCTGGCCTGAACCAGCCCGTCTATGATTCGGGAGCGCCAGCCACCACCGCCGCCGCCCTGGCCATGGCGGCGGAAATGGACCTGTATGTTCTCTCCCTCGGCGTGCAGCTTGCGAGGCAGATGGGGCCGGTGGCTCTGTCCCTCGAAGTCGGCCCCACCCTGAATCTGGTGGACTTCGACACCAGCGTCAGCCAGACCGTCGCCTGGACGGACGGGGGCTATTCGAGCTCGGCTCACGACGATGTTCTGGACGTGCTCTTTGGCGTCTATGCGGCGGGCGGCGTGTCCTGGCGGTTCAACGAACGCTTCGAGGTCGGGCTCGAGGCCCGTTGGGATGAGGTCTTCGAGGATGCGGAGACTGACTTCGCGGAAATGGACCTCTCTGGCTTCTCGGTCTCAGCCCTATTCGGCGTTTCCTTCTAAGTGGGGGCCTCGTTGACGCGGTTCCCCAGTGGTCTGTGAGACTCATGCGGTACGCGCTTCCTCTGGTGGTTCTGTTCTGCTCTCTGATTGCCTCGGGCATCGAGGCCCCGCAATTGGTGAGCGAGCAGGACGGTGAACCTGGCCAATCGGCTTCTGGCACCAATGGGTTCGGTGGCGCGGTCGCCTCGCCGGTGCTGGACGACGGCCGAGTGTTCTTCCTGACCCTCACCCCGTTCACGCCCTTCGACGAGAACGGGCTGGTGGATGTGTACAGTGGCCCGCTCGGGGAACTGGACTATGTGTCACTTGCGGGTCGGTTGCCGCAAGGCACGCCAACGGGGAATGCGGAGGCCGTAGGTGTCTCCCACGATGGCTCCGTCGTCGCCGTGTCCCGCTACGAGCTAGCATTGGATCCGTTCCCGCGCGCAGCCATCCTGAACCCGGATGCGACGATCGTGAGCCGCACCCCGCTGACCGGGAATCCAGAGGTGACCGGAATTTCCCTCTCGGGGGATGGCTCCCGCTTGGTGCTTGTTTCTCCGACCGATGGCTTGGTGCCTACCGACAGCAACGGGCGACCCGACCTGTTCCACTACGCCCTGGCAGACGACACGCTGTCGCCCATTGCCACCACGGCTGCTCCGACCTCGGTGACCATCGGCACGACTGGCGGGTTGATTGCCTTCGTGGCTGGCGGGGCCTTGCATGTGTACGATGTGAACGGCAACGCGACCACAGTCCTTGCTGCGGCGGGCAGTGCGGTCACCGGTGCCAGTGTCTCCGGGAATGGCGCTTGGATCGCCTTCAGTTCTGCCCAGGATGGGTTGGTGACTGGCGACCAGGACGGTCTGGCCGATGCCTTCGTCATCCGCACCGATGGCAGTGAGATTCGCCAGGTGAGTGTGCTCCCTTCAGGCGAAGATTTCACGACCGCGGCAGGCAGTCTGGATCGGCCCGTACTCAGTGAAGATGGACGCTTCGTGTGCTTCGTCGCCGGCCTGCCCGGTCGGAGCGCAGCGGCCCAGATCTGGTTGCGCGATACCCAGCAGGCTCGGACCTACTGCCTGAGTGTTTCTGCCGGCTCCGCTCTTGCCGATGTCGATTGCCGCGCCCCGGCGATCGCGGCCGGCGGGCGGTACATCACCTTCTGCAGCGCAGCGACGAACCTGTCGGTGCCGGCCGCTACCGTGCGACAGGTCTATCTGGTAGACCTGGGGCCGTCCTGGCTCGATGTGATCCCGGTTGCCCCAAGCCGCCTCTGGCTGGATGATGTGGCCGATGTGATTGCCTGGGAATGGGTCCTCGGCTATGAAACGGCGAGCGATTACGAGATCAGCCTGGATGGCGGGGCCAGTTGGGCAGTTGCCACCGGGAATCCATCCTGGGTAGGCAACCTCGCAGTGGCTGCCGGGCAGATCATGGTCCGAGTACGGGCTGGCGAGGGCAATGCGGCCGGCGATTCCGTGGCTGCCCCGGCTGGACTGACCGAAACAGCCGATCCAGCGGATTGGTCGCTGGCGATCGTCTGCCCCGCGTTGGCGGCGGGGGCCGTTCTCGGCCTCACGGACTCGCCGTGGGAGGATTCGGGAGCCCTTCCCGATGCCACGCACCCCGGAATCTGCCTCCTCGACCCCGATTCGGACCCGCTGTCCGCGCAACTTCTCACGGTGGCCGACGAGGCGGAATGGCAGATCGTCATTCGCTCCCCGGATGCCGTGGCGACAGTCTGGCGCTGGGCGATCCCTCCCGCCTTTCCCGTTGACTCCTACCTGAGCCTATGGGAAGTGGACGAAGAAGGCGTGCCGGTCGGGCAGACTGCAGTGGACATGGCCGAGACCAGCTCTCTGCAGGTACCGGCGGGTGAGCAGCGTCGCTTCGTGGCTCGGTTTGCGCCTGACCGCACCGTGGACGTGGCCCTCGTGACGGGCTGGAACCTGCTCTCCGTCCCGATCTCGCCCCAGCCGGCCGAACTGACCACCGTGTTCGCCGACGGGAGGGCCGCTCTGGTGAGCGACGTGGCCCATGTCTGGGTCAACGGTGCTTCCCAAGCGACGGCCGTGGTCACCGGTCTGACCGGAACTTGGGTCTATGCACTGCGCGCCGCGAAGGTTCTGGTTCGCGGGACTCCGGTCGACATGGCCAACCTGGAGTTTGTCGAGGGATGGAATCTCCTCAGCGTGCCTGTTCCCGTCGAGGTCTCCTCCCTGACGTCCCAGGTGGACTTGACAAGCGGTTTCCTGGAATGGCTTCCTGCCACCTTGCGCTACCAGTCCGTGACCACACTCATGCCCGGCGGCGCCTACTGGGTGCGCAGTGCGGAAACCGTCAGCCTGCCACTCGGCCTCCTCGTCACTCCATGAGTCCCCTCAAATGCGCGGCGATTGCGGCAGGCCTTCTCCCGAGGCTTGCAATAGGGGCTGGGCTGGGGCTATGATATGCCTGTCGCCCCTCGGAACCCATGTCTGCGGAAGACCCCATGACGACCCTGTCCCCACATGAAATTCCGGTCCGCACCAGTCAGCACGCCCAGATGGTGAGTATCACCAGGGACATTGCAGAACGGGTGCCCACTGGCTTCACCGGCATGTGCTTCCTGTTCTGCCAACACACCACCGCCGGCCTCACGATCAACGAGAACGCCGACCCGGATGTCGTGCATGATATGCTCCTTGAACTGGACCGGCTGGTACCCTGGCAGAATCCCGCCTTCAAGCACGACGAGGGGAACAGCGCGGCGCATGTGAAGGCCACTCTCGTTGGGGCCGACCTGGCGATTCCGGTGCACGACGGGCGTTTGAGCCTGGGGGTGTGGCAAGGCATCTACTTCTGCGAGTTCGACGGGCCTCGCCAGCGGCGCGTGCTGCTCCGTTTCCAGGCTGGTTGAGGATAGGGGAAGCACCATGGTAGTTGGCCTGGGAATCGACGTGCTGGAGATCGCGCGCATGGGGGATGTGGTCCACCGGCACGGCAAGCACTTCCTCGCGCGCATTCTCACTGCCGCCGAATTGGCCGCCGCCCCGCAGAGCGACCGGGCGAAGGCGACCTACTACGCCGGACGCTGGGCCGCCAAGGAAGCCGTCTCCAAGGCCCTGGGAACGGGAATCGGCGCGAGCTGTGGCTGGCTCGACATGGAGATCATGCCCGATGCCCTGGGACGACCTAGACTCACCCTGACGGGGGCCGCCGCTGAAACGGCCCGCCGAATCGGCGCCGAATCCTGGCACCTCTCCATCAGCCACGAGTCAGCCATCGCAGCCGGTTGTGCAATTGCGGAGAAACTATCTAAATAATGCTCCTATATGTTTGTATGTTTTGTTGGAGATGGCATGGTAGAGACATGCTGAATCTGGGACGAGCCTTGTGACTATCCACACCATCGAAGTTGTTTGCACCGGGTCCGAACTCCTGCTGGGCGACACGTTGAACACCAATCTCGCCTGGCTCGGGCAGGAACTGGCTGCCTCTGGAACCCAACTCGTCCGCGAGACCTGCGTTCCAGACGAGCGTTCGGCCATGGCAGATGCCCTGCGCACGGCCTTGAGCCGGTCCGATGCGGTCATCGCGATCGGCGGTCTCGGGCCCACGCGGGACGATCTCACGCGGTCAGTGGCAGCCGAGATTCTGGGGCGCGAGCTGGCGGCAAGCGAGGAGGTGGCGGCTGGAATCCGCCGCTTTCTGCAGGGCCGTGGCCTGAATGTGCCGGAAGCTGCCATCGCCGCGCAGTCCGAGGTGCTGGTAGGCAGCGAGGTGCTGGCCAATGGCAATGGGACAGCCCCGGGATTCTGGTGCGTTGCCGACGCGGCCATCTTGGTGCTTCTGCCGGGCCCCCCGCACGAGTTCCGCGCCATGGTGCGAGGTGAAGTGTTGCCGCGTCTACGCCCGCTCCTCGTGCCACAATTCGCCCGGGCGGAAATCCGCGTGGCGGGGATTCCCGAGTCGCAGGTAGCGGCCATTGTGGAGGGCTCGATGCTAGCGGGCGTGGTGCCGGCGTATTGCGCCAAGCCAGAATGCATCAGCGTACGGCTTGAGGCCAGGGCCAACGATGGACCTCTCCTGGCGCGCGTCACCCAGCGCGTCCGCCGTGCCTTGGCTCCCTACGCGCTGCCCGCCGACGCCGCGACCCTGGCAGCAGCAGTCGGGCAATTGCTTCGGGCGCAGGGCCTGACTCTTGCGACCGCCGAATCCTGCACCGGTGGGGGAGTCGCCGCCATCCTCACCGATGTGCCCGGTTGTTCCGACTACTTCGAGGGAGCGGTGGTCAGCTACTCGAACCGCTGGAAACGGGATTTTCTGGACGTGCCCGGCGAGATCCTCGACCGCTTCGGTGCGGTCAGCGAAGAGACAATCCGCAGCATGCTCGACGGCTTGGCCACGCGCTACGGCGTGGGCTGCGGCATCGCCGTCAGCGGCATTGCCGGGCCGGGTGGCGGCACCCCGGACAAACCCGTCGGCCTGGTCCTGATCGGCACCGCTGTTGGCGCCGCTCGACAGGTCCGGGCCCTCCACTTCCGGGGCGACCGAGACGAGGTCCGTCGACGCACCGTGTTCGCCGCCTTGAGCCAACTCCGCATGAACTTGCTCCCCCAAACAGTACATTCTTCAGCAGCCAACCACCAATAGAAAGGGACCCCCCATGGCAACCGAGAAGAACCCCACAGACGCGCGCGACCGTAACCTGACCCTGGCCTTGGGACAGATCGAGAAGGAGTTCGGCAAGGGAGCGGTGATGCGCCTTGGCGACCGGACCCACGAGGATGTGCCCACCATCAGCACCGGGGCTCTCTCCCTGGATATCGCGTTGGGCATCGGCGGGCTGCCCCGCGGACGAGTAGTCGAGATCTTCGGGCCGGAATCCTCCGGTAAAACCACGGTCTGTCTGCACGTGATCGCCAACGCGCAGCGGGCCGGCGGCGTCTGCGCCTTCATCGATACAGAGCACGCACTGGATCCTCAGTACGCCGGGGTCATCGGGGTCAAGACCGACGACCTCCTGGTGTCGCAGCCGGACTGCGGCGAGGACGCCCTGAACATCGCCGATAC
>JABGQJ010000037.1:2856-22108 GCA_018648945.1 Victivallales bacterium | reverse complement strand
AGGCGCTGATGCGCGGCTTCGGCACGTGGTGGATGGATTTGCCGGGACTCAACTGGTTCGGCGATGAACGGATCTGGGAGGTGCAGCGGGAGCTGAATCCGCTGGAACAGAAGATGCTTGCGCGCCGGCCCTTCCATCCCGAGATCGCGGCGATCATCGGGGAGGATGCCATGTGCCATCTGACCGGTGGCTCCAGCGTGTTGGCGCGGCCGTTGGTCTACGACGCGAGGGCGGCTTTGGGGCGGAGTGGCGCACCCTATGGGCAGTATCTGTTGCGGGACGCCGTGGCCGGGCGTGTTCCGGCCAAGCTCCAGATCCTGCTTGCCGCCTGGTCGCTCACCGAGAAGCAGCGGAATGCCCTGCGGGAGAACCGGGGTGCGGGCACGACCCGGGTTTGGTGTTATGCCCCAGGATACAGCAACGGCGAGCGGCGCGACGTGGATCTCATCCGCCAGGCAACCGGCTTCCGGGTGCGCGAGGTGAAGCTCCCGAACCCGGTTGCCACGCCAACGGGGCCGGGCAGGGATTTCGGGCTTACCGCCTCTTGGGGGCAGGAGACTGCAATCACACCGCTGTTTGCCGTGGATCCCGGGGATGGAGACGAGGTCCTGGCCACCTACTCGGACGGATCGGCGGCTCTGGTCGCGCGGCAGGGAGCAAGGGGCATGGACATCTTCCTCGGCACACCGGCGTGGACCAGTGAGTTGGTGCGAGCCTGTGCCCTGTTGGCGGGGGTGCATCTCTTCTCGGAGACTGACGCGGCCATCTGGGGAGCCGAAGGGCTACTCAGTGTCCATGCCGTGGTGGATGGTCCGCTGCGCCTACGTTTCCAACGCCCCACTATCGTTCGTGATGCCCTGGCCGGTACAGCCTTCGGGACTGGCAAACGCGTTGCTGTGCCCTTCCGGAAGGGGCAGACGCGGGTACTCACCTGCACTCCCAAGTAGGGCACAGAAAGAACGCCGCCTCTCCATCCGGGTGAACGAAGAGGCGGCGGGTTGTGGCTAGCTCCAGAAGGCTAGAGAGCCTTGTGGTATGCCTGTAGGGACTGCATCTGGCCGGGGTCGGCGCGGAAGGCGGCGATGCCCTGAACGGCGGCGCACGCAGCGGCCAGGGTGGTCATGTATGGCACCCCATGCCGAATCGCAGCCTTGCGGATGTAGGAGTCGTCGCAGGTCCCCTGACGACCGATGGGGGTGTTGACGACCAGCTGGATGTCGCCATTCTTGATCTGGTCGACGATATCCGGACGGCCTTCGCCAAGCTTGTGGATCTGCTCGGTCTCGACGCCGTTCTTGGCCAGGAAGGCAGCGGTGCCTTCGGTGGCAAGCAAGCGGAATCCGAGGTCCGCGAAGCCCTTGGCGGCCTCGATCAGGGGAGGCTTGTGTTCCCGGCTGGACACAGTCAGCAGCACGGTGCCGTCGGCAGGAAGCTTTGCCTTGGCGCCTTCCTGGGCCTTGTAGAAGGCCAGGCCGAAACTGTCCGCGAGCCCGAGAACTTCCCCGGTGGACCGCATTTCCGGGCCAAGCACGGGATCGACTTCGGGGAACATGGAGAATGGGAAGACTGATTCCTTGACGCCGAAGTGGGGAACGGCCTTGATCTCGGTCTCCACGTCGGCGAGCTTGCCGCCGAGCATCATCTGGGTGGCGATGCGGGCCATGGAGATGCCGCAGACCTTGGAGACGATAGGCACCGTCCGCGAGGCGCGGGGATTGGCCTCAAGCACGTAGACCACATCCTCGCAGATGGCATATTGGATGTTCATCAGCCCGACCACATTCAGGCGGCGCGCGATGCGGCGCGTGTAGTCGCGGATGGTCTCGATGTGCTTCTCGGAGATGGTGATCGGGGGGATGACGCAGGCCGAGTCACCGGAATGAACGCCAGCCAGTTCGATGTGCTCCATGACGGCCGGCACGAAGGCGTCCACGCCGTCGGCGATGGCATCTGCTTCGGCCTCGATCGCATCGTCCAGGAACCGGTCGATGAGGATGGGACGGTCGGGGGTGACGCCAACTGCGGCAATCACGTACTCGCGGAGCATGTCCTCGTCGTGGACGACTTCCATGCCGCGCCCGCCAAGAACGTAGGAGGGGCGCACCATCAGGGGGTAGCCAATGCGCGCAGCGACTTCCAGAGCTTCGTCGAGGTCGGTGGCCATGCCGGCTTCGGGCATGGGAATATCCATGTCCTCCATGATCCGCCGGAACTGGTCGCGGTCTTCGGCCAGGTCGATGGTCTCGGGCGTGGTGCCGAGGATTTTGACACCTGCCGCCTGGAGTTGCGCGGCGATGTTGAGGGGAGTCTGCCCACCGAATTGGACAACGACGCCCTCGGGCTTCTCCTTCTCGTAGATGGCGAGCACATCCTCGACGGTCAGGGGCTCGAAGTAGAGCTTGTCGCTGGTGTCGTAGTCGGTGGAGACGGTCTCGGGGTTGCAGTTGACCATGATGGTCTCGTAGTCCGCATCGTGCAGGGCGAAGGCGGCATGGACGCAGCAGTAGTCGAACTCGATGCCCTGGCCGATCCGATTTGGTCCGCCACCGATGACCATGACTTTCTTGGGATTGGTCGTGGCGGTGGTCTTGTCGGGGGCGTTGTAGGTGGAGAAGTAGTAGGCGGCGTCTTCCACACCACTGACCGGTACCGGTTCCCAGCCTTCGACGATGCCGAGGCGGGTCCGCCGGTCGCGGATGACGGCCTCGTCGATGCCGAGGAGCATGGACAGATAGCCGTCCGCAAAACCGTCTTTCTTGGCCTGGATGAGGAGTTCGTCGGGCAGCAGGCCGCCCTTGTGGCGCAGGATCTCCTGCTCCAGCTCGACCAGTTCCTTCATCTGGGTGATGAACCAGCGCTTGATATGGGTCAGTTCGAAGAGCTGATCCACCGTCGCGCCCTTGCGCAACGCCTCGTACATGAGCCACTGGCGTTGGCTGGAGGGCTCGCGAAGACGACCGAGGAGCTGATCCAGGCTGAGGGTGTTGAAGCAGTCGGCAAAGCCCAGCCCGAGGCGACCGTTCTCCAGGGAGCGGATGGCCTTGAGGAAGGCTTCCTTGTAGTTCTTGCCAATGCTCATGACTTCGCCGACAGCGCGCATCTGCGTACCGAGCTTGTCCTCGACGCCCTTGAACTTCTCGAAGGCCCAGCGACTGAACTTCACAACCACGTAGTCGCCGGAGGGCGTGTACTTCTCGAGTGTGCCGTCGCGCCAGTAGGGGATCTCGTCGAGGGTCAGACCGGCGGCGAGCAGGGCGGAGACATAGGCGATGGGGAATCCCGTGGCCTTCGAGGCGAGGGCGGAGGAACGGGACGTGCGGGGGTTGATCTCGATGACCACGATGCGGTCGGTGACCGGGTCGTGGGCGAACTGCACGTTGGTGCCGCCGATGACCTCGATGGCCCGGACGATGGCGTAGGATTGCTCCTGTAGCCGTTCCTGTAGGTCCTTGCTGATGGTCAGCATGGGGGCGGTGCAATAGCTGTCGCCGGTGTGCACGCCCATGGCGTCCACGTTCTCGATGAAGCAGACGGTGATCATCTGGTCCTTGGCGTCGCGCACCACTTCCAGTTCCAGTTCTTCCCAACCCAGAACGGATTCTTCCACCAGGATCTGGGTGACAAGGCTGGCTTGGAGCCCGCGTTGGGCGATGGTCTTGAGCTCTTCGACGTTGTAGACGAAGCCCCCGCCCGTGCCACCCATGGTGTAGGCGGGACGGATGACCACCGGGTAACCGATTTCGGAGGCGGCCCGCTCGGCATCCTCGACCGTGGTCACGACCTCGCTGCGGGCCATGCCGATGCCCAGCTGCTCCATGGTGTGCTTGAAGGCATCACGGTCTTCCCCGCGCTTGATGGCATCGAGTTGCACGCCAATTACCTTGACCTCGTACTTCTTCAGCACGCCCGCTTCCGCAAGCTCGGAGGCGAGGTTCAGCGCCGATTGGCCGCCGAGGTTGGGAAGCAGCGCGTCGGGCCGTTCCTTGGCGATGATCTTGGTCATGCGCTCGAGGTTCAGCGGCTCGATGTAGGTAGTGTCCGCCATGCCCGGATCAGTCATGATCGTGGCTGGGTTGGAGTTGACCAGGACGATTTCGTAGCCGACCTGACGCAGGGCTTTGCAGGCCTGGGTGCCGGAGTAGTCGAACTCGCAGGCCTGGCCGATCACGATGGGGCCGGAGCCGATGATCATGACTTTCTGGATGTCGTCGCGCTTGGGCATGGTCGTTTTCGCCTCGTGTTGGGTTTTGATTACCTAGACTGCGTGCAGGAATTTGCTACTGAAATTGGGATCGCAGGTCAGATTGACGCCGAGCTTGCGCAGCCCCGCTTCGTCACCGGGCGTCGGCATATGGGTGAGATGCATCTCACAGCCCCGCAGGCCGGGGAGCTGGTGCATGGCGGCCTGTGCGCTTGGGTTGGCGGCGGCGCTGACGCTGAGGGCGATGAGCGACTCCTCCAGATCCAGGCTGGCCTGTGGACTGCGCAGGAGCTCGGACTTGAGTTGGCGGACAGACTCGAGAACCTGGTGCGAGAGCAAGTGGATATTGTCCGGGATGCCGGCCAGGCACTTGATGCCGTTGAGCACGGCGGCGGAGGCGGCATGGAGGAGCACGGAGTTCTTGCCGGTGACCATGTGGCCGTTGGCAAGCTGCACGGCGGCACCGCAGAAGATGCCGTCGTGGCCGCCATCGTTGGCCTGGGCCTGGGCTGCAGCTTCGCGGGCGGGCAGAACCACCGCACGGTCCGTCTCGGTGCAGCCAAGCTCGCTCATCAAGACGCGCACACGGTCCACGGTATCGCGGGAGGTGAGCCCCATTTTATCCTCGCAGCTGTAGCGGAACAGGCGGCGGATAATCTCCTGAACGGACGCTTCGCGGCAGACTGCATCGTCGCAGATGGCGAAGCCCGCGCGGTTTACGCCCATGTCGGTGGGGGATTTGTAGACCCGTTCCTCGCCCATGATGCGGCGGAGAATGTGCTTGACGACCGGGAAGATCTCCACGTCCCGATTGTAGTTGATCGCGGTCTTGCCGTAGGCTTCAAGATGGAAGGGATCGACCTGGTTGAAGTCCGCGAGGTCCGCAGTGGCGGCTTCGTAGGCCAGGTTGATCGGGTGCTTGAGGGGCAGGCTCCAGATGGGGAAGGTCTCGAATTTGGCGTAGCCAGCGGAGACCCCGCGCTGTTGCTCGTGGTAGACCTGCGAGAGGCAGGTGCCCATCTTGCCGCTGCCAGGTCCCGGCGCGGTGACCACCACCACCGGGCGGGTGGTCTCGACGAAGGGATTGGCCCCGTAGCCGTCGTCGCTGCAGATGCGTTCGACATCGACCGGGTAGCCCCGAATCGCGCGGTGTCGGTAGACCTTGATGCCGTGCCGTTCGAGCCGACGGATGAAGGCATCGGCTGCGGCTTGGCCGTCGTAGCGGGTGACGACCACGCTGCCTACAAGGATGTCTCGCGAGCGCAGGTCGTCGATCAGGCGCAGCACATCCGTGTCGTAGGTGATGCCGAAGTCCGCGCGGGTCTTGCGCCGCTCGATATCGCCGGCAAAGACGGCAATGATGATCTCGGCTTGGTCGCGAAGCCGTTCGAGGAGGCGGATCTTCACATTCGGGTCGAAACCGGGGAGAATGCGGGAGGCGTGATAGTCAAAGACAAGTTTGCCGCCGAATTCGAGATAGAGCTTGTTGTCGAAGATCTTGGCCCGCTCGAGAATAGCCTCGGATTGCTCGGCAAGGTACTTGTCGTTGTCGAATCCCATTTTCTTCATGGGGCGCTCCTAGTTGGCCGGGGGCTTGGTGCAGCCAGTACAGCCATCCCAGCAGTGCGTGCAGAGCTTGCTCTTGGGGAGCCCGACCGCTTCCACCAGATCATCCAGCCGCTGGTATTTGAGGGTACTCAGCTTGAGCCGCCGCCGAATCCGGTCGATCATCGCCTTGTAGCGGTCGCTGTCCGGGTTGGCGAACTCGGCCAGATGAAGGTTGTCGGCCCCCTCCATTTCCTTGATCGCCCGCCGGGTGGCCAGGTCGAGCAGAGAGCGGGAGCGGGAGAAGTTGAGGTAGGGGCAACCGAAGAGGAGAGGGGGACAGGCGGGGCGCATGTGCACTTCGGCCGTGCCGTAGTCGTAGAGGCGCTGGACAATGTCCTTCAGTTGTGTGCCGCGGACGATGGAATCCTCGCAGAACATAATGCGGCGGTCTTTGACCATGTTCCGGATGGGGATCAGTTTCATGCGGGCGACCAAGTCGCGGATGGACTGGTCCTGGGGCATGAAGCTGCGCGGCCAGGTGGGGGTGTACTTCACAAAGGGGCGCTGATAGGGGTAGCCGGAGGCGTTGGCGTAACCGATGGCATGGGCCGTGCCAGAATCCGGGATGCCCGCAACCATATCCACCTCGACGCCGTCGTTCTTGGCAAGGGCCGCGCCGCAGCGATAGCGGGATTCCTCGGTGTTGATGCCTTCGTAGGAGGACGCCGGGTAGCCATAGTAGACCCAGAGGAAGGTGCAGATTTGGAGTTCATCACCCGGGGCTCTCTGCTGTTCCACGCCTTCGGGGGTGATGCGCACGATTTCGCCGGGACCGAGCTCGCGCATCACGTCGTAGTCCAGGTTGGGCAGAGCGCTGCTCTCCATGGTTGCGGCGAAGGCACCGTCGCGCTGGCCGAGAATGATCGGCGTGCGCCCATAGCGGTCGCGGGCCGCATAGATCCCTTCGTCGGTGAGGAGAAGCAGTGAGCAAGAGCCCTCAAGCAGGCTTTGGGCGTGCTCGATGCCAGCGGCGAAGGTGTCCTGCTGGTTGATCAGCATGCCCACCAATTCGGTGGGGTTCACCCCCCCGTTCATGATCTCCGCAAAGTGGACGCGACGCTCCTGGAGCAGGTGCTCGGTCAGTTGCTCCAGGTTGCTGATCGCCCCGACGGTGGCGATGGCATAGGTGCCGAGATGGGAGCGCATGAGCAGGGGCTGGTCGTCGTAGTCGCTGATGACCCCGATTCCGCACCGCCCTTTGAACTGGGGCAAGTCGTCGTCGAATTTGCTGCGGAACTGGGCGTTGGTGATGTCGTGGATCACGCGGTGGATGGCACCGTCACCGAGGACGGCCATGCCTCCGCGCTGCGTGCCCAGATGCGAGTGGTAGTCGGTGCCGAAGAACAGATCGCTCACGCACTGGTGCTGTGAGGCAACCGCAAAGAAACCGCCCATATTTTCACTCCGCGTTGTACAGTCGTTGTGGATTGCTCCCGGATTCGCTTCCAGGCTGCCAACAGGCCAGGCCGATCCCATCGGTCCGGGAACGGACTGGGCGCGGCGGCACGTTGGCAGTAATGACCGTTGAAATTTGCCGCAAATGGCAGAGATTTCCACCGTTCCCCGGCGGATATGGGACCATTTGTGGGTGAATATGCCGGGATAATCGCGCTGCAACGGCATCGGGGTGCCGTTTGTGATTTCTGGAAGGGGCCGTTGCTGGGCAAATGCAGAGAGTGCGGACCCGACGCATTGCGCGTTCGCACTCTGTGGGGAGGGTGGCTGAAGCGGGGGCAGGCTAGCTCAGGACGTCCACCCACTGACCGTCGGCTTCGTAGGCGCTACGGTACATGGCATCAAGGATCGACTGCGTGCGTCTTCCCTCGCTGCCGGGGCAGGTGAGGGCGGCGCCGGCGCGGAGGGCAGCGGCGAAGTTGTCGGGGGAATTGAGCCACTCTGGTTCAACGGTTTCGGGGGCACCGTCACGCCAGGCGCCGTCGAGGAAGAAGCGCTCCATGGGCTTCTCGAACGGTCCATTTTCGGCGCGGAAGTAGGCACCCTCGGTACCGACCAACTCCACCCGGTCGAACCACGTGGCATGGGGGTAGTTGGTGGTGCCCGTGAAGGTGATGACAGCGCCGTCGGGGTAGAGCCAGGCGGCGGTGCCCAGATCCTCGGCCTCGATCTCGTGGTTCTGGGTCCAGATGGCGCACCGTACCTTGGCAGGAATCCCGACCGCATAGGCCAGTTCATCGATGTGGTGGATCGACTGGTTGGAGAGGACGCCGCCGCCATCCCAACGTCGGGTGCCGCGCCAGCCGCCGTTGTTGTTGAAGTAGTCCATCGTCCGCAGGATCTTCAGCTCGAAGGAGCCACTTAGGAGCTTGCCGAAGGCGCCAGACGAGACCACGTTGCGCAAGGTCACCAGGTCGGTATTGAAGCGACGGCTGAAGTCCACGGCCAGGAGTAGGCCTTTCTCCTCCGCCTTCTGGATCATGGCGTCGCAGGCGGCCAGGGAGGCCTCCATCGGCTTGGTACTGATCACGTGTTTGCCTGCTTCCAGCGCGGCGAGAGTCACCTCGCCGTGGCGCCCGGTCTCGGTCATCACACAGATCACTTCGACCCGGTCGTCGTTGAACCACCGCTGCATGTCGGTGGTCCAGGGCACATTGCAGGCTTCACCGGTGCGCTTGGCGCGGGATTCCACCAGGTCGCAGACGCCGATCAGTTCGGTGCCCGGCGTATCGCAGATCATCTTGGCGCGGCCGTGTCCCATGCCGAGGCCAATGACCGCGAAGCGGACGGGGTCGTCCTGCCAGGGACGGGTCACGTCGGCTGCGGACTTGCTTTTGGCCACGTTGCTGCCGGGCGCGGCGGAGGGCCAAGCGGCTTGGACAATCTTCACCAATTGCTCGGACACGTCCACGTTGCTGGCGCTTGGGTCGGCGTTGTGTGTTTCGACGCTGACCGTGCCTTGTACGCCGGCGTTGGCGGCGATCTGCAGGACGGTGTCGTAGGGGATGATGAAGGGAACGATGCCAGGTACGGCACCGCGCGCCTTCACATGAAGCTGGCGGGCGTAGGGGGCAAGACGTGCGCAATAGGCTTCCACGCCCTGTTCGCGCTCCGTGCAGTTCCAGGTGTTGCAGACGTCCCAGGACATGCCCCATTCCGGGACATCGAACATGGACAGCATGGCGATGACTTCGTCGTGGGTGACGCCGCAGTTCTCGAACGCCAGCACCAGCTTGGCCTCCTTCGCCCGGGCGGCGAGCGGGGCGAAGGCATCCATCACCTTCTGCTGTTCATCGGGGCGGATGGCCAGGGCTCCGGCCAGATCCGCCTTGGGCTGCCAGTAGAAGAAGGAACGCACCAGGCGGCAATCCAGGGCATCGGCCGCGCGGATGATCCCTTCCAGCTTCTCCTGCTCGACCGCCATCCGCTCCGCGTCTGGCAGGTGGACCTTGGCGAGGGAGGACTCGATGCAGCCAGTGCGCATGCCGAGGTCGTCGAGCAGCTTGCGCAGTTCGACGAGTTCCTCGTCGGTCAGGCGCTCGATCGGCTTGCCGAAAATCCGTCCGCGGAAGTCCACTGTGTCCACGCCCCAGCCCTTGATGATGGGCAGAGCCTTGGTCACGTCCAGAGCCAGTTCGTCGGTGAAGATGGAGAGTTGCATTCGTCCGTCCTTGCCTTGCTGGTATGGGATGCGGGGGATCCCCGCAGGGGTTCAGGGGAGCTGGATCGCGTCCAGTCGCCGGGGGAGCTCGGAGTAGTGATGCAGGCCATGGAAGTCCATGAGTCCCGCCAGCGCCACTGGGAGGATCCGGTGGCCTCGTTCGACCATGATGGCAACTGGGTTCAGGCCACCGGTCAGGATCATGCCGCAACAGCCGTCGCGCACCGGCAGATTGAGGAGCATCTGGCCTGGGCATCCAATGCTCATGAAGGCTCCCATGCCGACCGTCTCCAGCCGGGAGGCCAATCCCGAGACCAGCTCCCGGCTTTCGCCGGGGATCTCGCGGAAACCCGCGCCAATTCGCCCCGTGCCGTTGCGGATGGCCCCGAGGTAGTTGGTCATGCCGCCGCGGATGAACATCGCGAGGGGGTCGAGACTGGTGCCTTCATAACTCACTAGTTCTGCAAAGCGCATGGCAGTGCCAGCGTGGAGTTCGAGGAGGCCGGAAAAGGGGGATCGAACCGGCACGCCGTGCTTGAGAAGAACGCCGTTCAGAGTCACCGAGCAGACGGTACACAGCCCCACATGACCTGGCGGCACGACGGTTTCGCCGACCGTTTCGCCCGGTTTGAGCAGGGCCACCTGCGTGCCCATGGCATAGCCGCAGTCGAACACCCGGATGATGTCTGCCAGACACCCATGCAGAATGCTCGGCTCGGCGATGGTCAGATTGACCACGACCGTGCCAGCCTTGCGGATGAGGTCGAAATCCATCTGGAAGGTCAGGCGGTCGATCCTGGCGCTGACGAAGCCGACGCGTTCCAGGATGCGTGACGCGCCCACTTCGCTGCGGCCTGCCTGGGTGATGATCCGGCCGCTTCGACCGATGCATTCCGTCAGACCATCCTCGTCCATCTGTTTCAGGTAAGCGCGTACCGTGCGTTCGCTCACATCGTGGCCGGATTCACTGAGGGAGTTGGCGATGCGGCTGCTGCTGACGGGGCTTTGGGAAACCTTGAGGAGCTCAAGAATGGCCAGCCGGTTGCGCTGCTGGCGACGGGTGGGGCGCGTTCGTGCCATGCGGGAGATACTGTCCTGGGTGGTGGGAACGTGGGTGACGTCTTATGATTGTACCACAAGCCAGCGCAACCGCAAATGCGGGGACGCGGACCGCGCCCAAGGTTGTGCCTTCCGGGCGGCTCAGCTACTTCCCTGTCTTCATCAGTTCCGCCAGGATGTCTTGGGGCGTGTATCTGCCACCGGCCTGGACGTTCTTCAGTTCCCCGTAGGTGGCGAAAATGCCCCCGAGCATGTTGTGGGAGAACGCGATCTTGTATCGTTTGGCTGGGTCGATCTTGGCCTGATCCAGAGCAGGAAAGTAGGCCAGGTTCTGGGGACGCCGGCCCTTGACCTTCTTGTTTACGGCCTTCTCTATCTCGAACATCGTCTTGCCGGTGACGACCGAGAGCGCGACCGAATTGCCACGGTTGTTCAGGACCCAATCCGCGCCTGTAGTGCGCTCGGTGTCCAGACCCCAGGCGGGGGTCGCTTTGCCGCTCTCCTTCCTGGCCAACACAAAGTCTGCTTTGCTGTTGGCCGTCAGAAGTGTGCGCGTCGCCTTGATGAAGTCGTTTTTCCCAACGCCTGCGAAGCGATAGGCCAGGTGCTTGGGGTCCTGGGGCTTCCAGGCCCAACCTCGGGTGAACTGCATGCCGTACCGGAAGACAGGCGCCCCCGCGGTGACACCTCGGACGACCAAGTCCGGGACGGCTCCCATTCCTTCCTGACCGGAGCGGACGAGGAACCAGGGCAACGCCCGGGTCCACATGGGGCTCTCGCTGGCTTTGCCTAGCGGGGCGATGAGATACACCAGCCGCTTGGGGGCTAGAGGATTGTAGACGTGCAGGCTGATGAAGGCATTCTCGACGTCCAAGGTCCTGCCGCCCGCCTTCAGAGTCTTGTTCTTCGTGAGAGTGAGGGGGAGCTTGGGCCAGAGCTTCTTCGTGGCCTGGTTGTCCTCCATCTTCCCCACGAGGATCAGGTTGTAGTGCTCCATGTCTGCCTGGGTGATGTCCTTGTCAGCCTTCATGGGGAAGCTGGCAGTGGCCATCGGGCCGGCGCCGCCTGAGCGGCACAGCGCCTGAGCGGCTTTCTTCTGGCGGGCCATTTCCGCTGGCTCTCCCAGTGTGGGGTAGACGATCAACAGGGGCTCGCCGTTGTACATGTTCTCGGCCCCGCCGGAACGGTAGGGCCTGATCTTGGCGGCTGGGGCCTGCCAATCGCGCTTGAACTGCCAGCCGCGCGCGCCGTTCACGAGGTAGAGCTGCTTGGGCAAGGGGGACTTGATCTCCTCGGTCGCGCCGGAGATGCGAATGTGTAGAGGTCTGTCCGCTGCCACGGGCATGGTGGCTAGGTCCAGCGCCAATACCGCCACGTTGGTGGGCTGCAGAGCGACGCTCTGTCTGGCGTCTTTCTCCATCACTTCCGCATCCACCCGCGCCACGCGATGGGGGTCGGCCAGGCGCTTGATGTCGAACCAGTAGCTCTTGCCGTGCGCAGCCCATTGGCAGGAGTGGGAGACCTTTCGGGGGCTGGGATTGCGTACGTGTTTCGCCCGCCAGGCCTCTGAATCGAAGGGCGCTTTGCGCCCATGCCCCTCCTTGGGGAAGATGCGCAGATCCATGGGATGCCCCAGTTGCTCGAGGCGGCTCTCGGCCCACTTGATGATGTTGACCGGTTGCCCGGTATCCAGGGCTCCGCAGCGGTTGAGGATGGCCATGTTGCCCAAGTTGCTGAAGAACAGATGGCGCAGGGGTTGGCCGGCGCTCACGGAGCCGCCGGCAAAGAAGCGTGGGTACCGAGTAGTGAGGAACCAGGTGCCGTTGCCTCCGTTCGAATGGCCGCCCACGTAGACGCGGTCCTCGTCGATGCTATACCACTTCAATGCATAGGCCAAGACATCCCGGGCGGCGACCTCCCCCATGCCTCGGAAGCTGTTGTAGCCATGCCCCCAGGGGAAGACCTGGATGTAGTCCTTCTCGACCGCGGCGTTGTGCGTCTCAAGGACGCCACCGCCTGCGTGGAGGCTATACACCAGGGGGTACTTGCGCGACGGGTCGTAGTTATCGGGGATCACACACAGGAAGTAGGAGCCCGTCCCCAGGGCATTGCTGTAGATGTAGCCGAAGAAGCAACCCCGCCGCTGGTCGTAGTAGCTCTCGCCTCGGTCGGCCATTTTGACCGCCTCCGCAGCCTGGGACAGCAGCGCGAAGTCTGCCTGCGAACTCGGTGGGTCCGCCCGGTCGAGCAAGGTGAAGGCGGCGGCCACCAAGCCCCGGTGCTGCTCCAACACGGGTGTCCCCAACTCGCCCACCCAGGGCTCGTCCACTTTGTAGAGCTTGGCGTACTGGGCTCTCTTGGCCAGCAGATCCCTGAGCTGTGCCACGGTGGCAGAATGGGGGAGGCTGATGGTGTTGACGTCCTCTCCCCGATAGCTCACGGTGAGATCTTCATAGGGCTTGCCGTCCGGCGGGACGGGCAGCGTGATCTTGGTGGAGACCCGGTCGGGGCCATCGGCCTTGAACACTCCCTTGGCCAGTTCCTTGGTCCCTTGCTTGATGATCACCTCGTGACCTCGCCGGATGCCGCGGGCCATGACTTTTACGTAGGGCTGGTAGGTGGCGAGGTCATAGCCATCCACCGCTGACAGCCGAAGTCTGGGCTTGGTGTCGTCCATCAGCTTCAGCACATGCATGTCACCGCCATTGTAGCTGGTCCCCTTGCCCAGGTGGAAGGAGGCCCGGTAGCGGCGCGTGCCCTCGTTCGCGAGCGTGTCGCCATCCTGCGCCCACAGCTGGAAGTAGGCCTTGGCTCCGGGCACCGCCTTGAAGTCCACGCTTTCCCAGGGGATCAGTCCCTCCATCACGTACCAGGTCTCTCCGCCGGTGACGGCATGGGTGGGCACCACGGACCTGTCCACGTTGCCCTCGCCCACTTCCAGGCCACCGAAGTAGTTCTTCTGGAGAGGCAACTTGCCGAAGCGCGGGTTGAGCGTCAGGTGGTAGGCCGTACTTCCTTCGCCCCGCGGGACCTTGCGCAGATAGACATCCACATGGTCGGACACGCGTTCCTTCGGGCGGCGCTTCACGTGCCAGACATCATCCTGCACCCAGACCAGGAACAGCAGGCCCTTCTCGGTCCAGCCCAGTTTCATGGAGGCGTTGTGGTCTTTGGCCTCCCGGTGTTTGCCATGTTGGGGGAGGAGAATCTCAAAGCCGTAACCCTTTCCCTTCCAGTCCTCGGCCTTGCCATCGATCTCGATGCCTTCGACTCTGGGCAGATCAAAGGTCCGGCGGACGGCGGCGGCACGAGCCATTGTCCCAAGCAGACAGAGGACGAGGCCAACTCCAACGGCGCGGACGCGCCCTTTCCAGAGAGACTGAGACATCGTATTACCTTTCCATACGTGTAGCTTTGGCAGCGCACGAGAATGCGCTCCCGACGATAGGCCGTGACCGTCGCTGATGCAAGAGCAGGCGAGATCCCGAGATCGGCCGCGCGGCACATGCTCGCTGGCGAAGGTCGATGACAAACCCGTCCACCCACCTGATAGGCCGTTGGTCTCGACCCCAGTTCGCAACCGGCATCGCGAAGCGGCTTGGTCGATCGCTCGGAGGGAGCGGAACGGCTCGATCATGTGTTGCCTGCGGGCCGGAACGGGACCATAGTGGGCCAATTGCGCAGCCCACGCGTGGCGCGCGGATCTGGCCGGAGGTCCTCGGAACACCATGCCGTCCGTGAATGGAGAGAATTCATGCCGCTAGCACCGAGTCGCCGAAGCCAACGTGCCTCTGGTTGCCCCCGTTCCGGATGGTTGGGTGCTTCTTTGCACAGTTCCCTACTGGTGAAGCGCGCACTCCCGGTGATTTTCTGCTGTATCGGCTGGGTGTTCGGCGGGACCATCGACTTTGCGCACGTGGACAATGGGACAACGGTGCGTGCGGTCTCAAAGGGGGTCAATCCTGCGCCCTACGATGTCCGTGCCGCCATCGGTGACGGGAGCCACCTGTCCTACCCCGGCGCCCTGCCCAACTGGTTCGAGCTTGACCTGGGGAAAGTGCGTCGGATAGAGTCAATCGAGATCGACCGCCGCTATGCGGCCAAGGGTCTCGACGACTTTGATATCAGCTTCGCGAAGGAGCCGGATGCATGGCTGCGCACGGTCAAGGTCCGTGGCGTTGGCGGGACCAAGGGAAAGCATTGGTTCCGCGTGCTGGCAGAGCCCGTGGAGGCCCGTTACGTCAGGCTGGAGGTGCTCGCTCTGCACAAGCACGAATGGACTGTGCTCAACCGCTTCAGTCTGTACGGGACGAGCCGCATCCCGCGGTTGATGGAGAAGAACACAGACCGCTACTCGTGGCTGGCAAGACGATTGGAAGGGCTGTCCGAGCAGTCTCGCAGACTCGGGGAAGTGTTGCCGGAGTCATTGCGGGGGGCGACGGCTGAAGCGACCGGCATGGCGGCCCTGCTGACGCGTGAGGGCAACATCACCGGCACCCAGTGGCAGCGCATGGCCGAGCGCTTCACCGGTCTGCAAACCGAGGCCTATGAAGCAGAGGCACGGCTGAGTTTTGCTCGTCTGCGCAATGGCGCGGATGGTGCCGCGACCGTGGGTGCGGTTGACGGCATGACCAAGGTCTTCCGCGATGTCTGGCCAACAAACGCAACGAAAAGACTCGCCCTTTCGTGTGCGCGCAATGAGCGCGAGAGTGGCCAGATCCTGCTGGCCGCCACCCGCCAGGATCTGGCTGATGTGGAGGTGTCGGTCGCTCCTCTGGTCGGGCCGACGACGCTGAAGGGCGCGGTGGAAGCCGGGCTGATCTGCTACGTGCGTACGCGCAACACCCCGAAGTTGGCCCATCACGTGGGGTTGTGGCCGGACGGGATCAGCCCCTTGGCCACATTCGCCCTGCCCAAGGGCCAAGTGCAGCCAATCTGGTTGACCGTGGCGATACCGGAGAGCGCGCCTCCTGGCCTCTACGACAGCGCGGTACATATCCGGGCGGGCGGTCTGGCCGAGATGACTGTACCGGTCGAGGTGCGCGTGTGGGATTTCGCCCTGCCCACAAAGGCATCCTTGCCGAACGTCTTCTCCGTCTCCAGCCTGCTCGTGGATGCGTGGTACCGCAGCAAGAAGATCGGCTGGAAGGAGCTGAAGAAGGAGTACTACGACTTCTGGCTGACGCACCGCCTGAACCCAACGTCGCTGTATGGGCAGATGCAGCCCCCGCCGGAGGATCTGGAGGATACCTTGGCCGGTGGCATGAACGCCTTCGTGATCAAGTACATCTATTCTGGAGGGGCGCGTGCCAAGGAGGCCTACTTCCAGCAGGCTCTCAAGGATTTGGCAGTCTGGGATGATGCACTGGCCGCGCGTGACCTCTACGACGAGGCGATCGTGTACCTGGCCGACGAGCCCGCCAAGAAGCAGTCGGTCACCGATGAGATCAACCGCCGGGCCAGCATCATCGGTGACCGTTTCCCGAAGATGCGGCGCATGCTGGTTCTCACCCGCCCCATAGACAAGGCATTCGCCGGGAACGTCGATATCTGGTGCCCGGTCGTCCCTGCGATGCGTCCTGACGATGTTCGTGAAGCCCACGCGCGAGGCGAGCAGTGCTGGTGGTACTCGGTGGGTCACTTCTTCAACCTGGACTCGCCTGCGGTGTCCGCACGGAGCATGCCGTGGCTGAGCTTCAGGCATGAACTGGACGGAATTCTCTACTGGACGATCCAATCCAGCTGGCGCAAACCGAATCGGCCCGCGAGATTCCATCCGAGGCCGGGCGAGACAGTTTGGGAGGCATTCGAGCCGGCGGGACATGGTGGCTACAATGGGATCGGCAATATGTGCTACCCGGGATCGGATGGTCGGCCGTGGAGCTCACAGCGGCTAGAGATCCTGCGTGAAGGCATGGAGGACTACGAGTACCTCGTCCTCCTCCGGCAGGCGCTGGCGCGGAAACCCAACTCGCCCTTTGCGGCCCTGCTCAGGACTCCGGACAAGCTCGCAACCGAGTATGCGGTCGGCACCAAGGCGGACTTCATCATTCAGCATCGCGAGGCCGTCGGCAAGGCCCTGCACGCCCTGAGTCAGGAGGCACGCAAATGAGGATCGGTATTCTCGCATGGGCTGTGCGGCATGCCCTGCAGCGCGACTTCACTGGTACGCTCGAAGCCCTGGCTGAGCAGGGGTACCAAGGCATTCACTTCCTCGGCGATTTCGGCGGGTTCGCACCAGCTGGGCTGTCCGAGATCATGAACGGTACGGGGCTTGAGACCTGTGCCATCCACTGTGGTCCCCAGGAGCTTCTGGATGAACACAACCCCGTCTATGACTACGCTCGTGCCCTGGGCTGCAGGTTCGTCACGACAAGTCTGAGCAAGACCGACTTTGGCGCGAGATTCCGCGATTACGCCGAGACCTGCAACCAGCTCGCCGCCGTCGCCCGAGATCAGGGACTGACCTTCGCGTACCACAACCACGGTGCTGAGCTCACTGAAGTGGCAGGTGGGATCGCCTACGACCTGTTCTGCGCCTGCCTGGGGGAGGACGTGAAGCTCAACGCCAACGTCTTGTGGGCACAGATGGGGGGCGCAGACCCCATCCCGTTCCTCGCCGCGTGCCTTGGCAGGTCACCCATCGTGCATGTCGGTGATTGCGATGCGTCCGGCGGGTTCTGCGACCTCGGCGTTGGCATGGCCCCGCTTCCTGAGATCGTGTCGATGCTCGACGCCCGCGTGGAATGGGCCATTCTTGACCACGACAACGAAGCGGGCGAGGAATTGCCGAGCGCCGGACGCTGCATGCGGTACCTTCGGGAGTTGGGGGTACCATCCGTAACCCTCTCAAGGTGAGCTCCGCCGGAGTAGTCTTCGCCCCCGCCCCCCCCGGTCGGCCCTCTGCCGTCACCGCCCGTCTGTCAACGGACGGAGGCAGGCTGGCAGCTGCCTTGCAACGCCCCTGCAAGCAGTTAGTTTCACTGACATCGTATGGCGATGGCTCGCGAGGATAGCATGATCGACCGCATCCATTCCCGACCCTGGTGCTTGGGTAGCCACGAGGACAACGGTTCGCTGCACGCTCTGGGCAACGGTCGTTTGCTGGCCTATGGACGAGGGCCGGACCTGGTCAAACTGTGGGGCCCCCACTACACCTCGCCGGATCTGGCATCGCTTTCGCTGTCGGGACCGGCCGGGCTGTGTTCGGTCTCCTCCCGAGAGGCGGATGCGCCCATCTGGCACCACGCCCTGCAGATGAGCGGAACGGAGGTGGGCGAAATCGTCGACGTGGTCGATCGGGACCGGCCGTTTCTCGTGCGACGGATCGTCACGAGCGTGCCACTCACGTTCCGGTTGCGTCAACCTCACGTGCTGCCCGGCATCTGCCCTTCCTGCCGCTGGCCGGGAACGCAGTCGCTGGTCAGCATCGTCCCGCCAGGCACGCTGGAGTATGGCAGGCGGTTCTTCTCGGTTCTTCCTCGCACGGTCCACGCCGTGGTGCGAGGGGCGGCCTGCATCCTGCCCGCACCCGAAGGGGACGACTGCTGGACCGTTGTCTGCGAAGCGGGAGAGTCCCAGATTTTCCTCGTGTGCGGGGAGGAGTACCCCGACAGCCTGCAGATCGCCGAGGCCGCATTGGCTACAGACTGGGAACCCGTCGCGAGCCAAACCAGACAACACTGGGGTGGTCTGCTGGGCAACGTGCGGATTCCCGCCATGGCCGGGCCTCTGCGCGAGCCCATCGCGACGGCTGCGGAGGATGTTGCTCTGGCCGTTCTGACCCAGCAGGCCGCCGGGGGAGCGGTGGTGGCCGGGCACAACTACTGCCTGGGGTACGTCCGTGACCAGTATGGCGTCTCCCGGGCGCTCCTTGCTCTGGGGCTGCACCGTCACGCGCGGTCGATCCTCGCCTTCTACTGGGGCATCTTCCAGCGCGAGGGGGTGATTCACAACGCCCAGACCATTGGCCCGCACACCCGTTTCCATGTCCACGAGAACGACGAGGTGGAGATCACTGGCTGGCTGCCAGTGCAGGCCTTCGACTACCTTGCCGCCACGGGCGACGACGCCTTCGTGCAGGAGCTCGCACCCATGCTTGCGTGGTGCGTCGATGCCCAGGAAAGGCATCTGGTGGATGGCATGCTGCCGTTCAACGGAGACGAGACCTATGTGGCCGGGGGAATGGTGCCCAGAGAAGCCCTGGACGACGGGGCCGCCGAGGCGACGCTGCTGTACGTGGCCGGGACACGGCGGTTCGCCGAATGGTGCGCCCAGCATGGCTACGGCCGCAGGGAGGATACCGAGCGGCGGCTCCGGAACGTGGCGGAGACTGCGGCGCGGTACCGTGCGAACTTCTTCGTGGGGCCACGCCTGATGGTCAATAACCCGTCCCGGCTGGCCCATCTCGTTCGGGTACGGTTCCGCCACGGAGTCTGCCACGCCGGCTTGGCAGGATGCCGAGGCATGGACTGGCTGGAACTGGGGTCGGATGGTCGCTATGCATGCCCTGTCTGTTTCCCGCAGTTGACGGCGAAGTCGCGGACGAAAGCGCCGCGCTACTTCCTGCCCTCGGTCGCCGCTCTGCCCGCCTTCATCGACCACCCGATCGCGGCGGCAGATGAGGAGGGAGCAATGCTGGAAGCCGCGCTGGTGCCCTTCGTCGCGGCAGAAGGGGGATTCCGCTGGCCGCCGGAGCGCCTGCCGGGTTACGAACTGGGGATGCTCCTCCATGCCCTGGCACACCGGCGCGATCCGCGCTGCGAGGC
>JABGQJ010000037.1:0-2604 GCA_018648945.1 Victivallales bacterium | reverse complement strand
TTGGCAATGGCCACGAACTGGACGCTGATTCGCCAGGTGATGAACGGCACCATCGACGCTTGCGAGGCGGTCGAGAAGCAGGCCCCGGACTTGTCTGCCGGGGAATACGAGGCCCGTTCGGACTACCAGGAGGACGTCTGCGTCGGAGACTTCCTCAACCGCTTCTGGCAGTACCCGGAGGGCGCGGCCCGCGACATCGTGCGGCTACGCTCCCATCTCGGCGAGGACCAGAAGCATCCATCGGAGATCGCCAGGGCGCTGGCCCAGGCTGCCGTCGCCTGCGCGGAGGCTGTCGGTCTCTCCGAAGATGCGCTGGACTGCGAGGTCTCCGGCTTCACCCCCCACTGCGGCTCCGGGGGGGCTTCGGTAGCCAGCCTCCTGGCAGGCATTCCGGACATCCAGAATGGCTGGATGCGAACCGGGATCACCAAAGCTCTTGCCGAGCTCCGTCGGGAGCAGGGCTGATCCGGCCTCCTTGTCCCGCCGGACGTCGTATTGGCAACGGGTAGCGAGAGGAAGACGTGCACCGGGGCCCGGCGCACCTACCTGGCGTCCCGTGAAGCCGCTATGTTTGGTGCTGCTCGGCGTAGCCAGGCGCGGAGATCTGGCCGACGGTGTCCACTCCGGGGCTGCGACCATGCTCACAGACGCCGCAGTGGCGCGGGCCTCACGTAGCGCAGGCGTCCCGCCTGCAGCCACTTTCCCAGTGGCCTGCGACGACACAGACGGATGCCACAGCGACACCCGGGAGGACAAAGAGCAGGCGGGACGCCTGCGCTACCAGAGGCCAGCGCCCCGCACGCAACGCAGGCGTCTCACCGAGTACCACTGACCTGCCGTGCCCGTCCGTGCCGCAAAGTGCAGGGCGTCGTTGGATGGCAAACGTCGGGAGCTACTTCCCATTGCTCCTGTCGACCGCATGCCGGACATCAGCTGCCGTCCAGTTTTTGAGGGTCTGTGGCCAGACCCAGATCACGTTAGAGCGGAATTTGCCTTGGGCGTCGACGAGGCGGAAGGCAAGAGTACAGACCCTTGGCGCAAGATGACCTCCAAGGTCCCCGTGGCTGCAGAACTGTATGTCGCAGCCCGGGAATGCCTCCTGGGCGAGGCGTTTCAGGTGCCGAAGTCCCTTTTTGTCCGGTTTCGGATTTGCATGCCTCTTCATCTCTATTGCCTCGCTCATCTAACGTTGCGCTTGACCGTCTTTGGAAAGACGTGCGAAGCGCGGGTTCTCAAAGTACGTGTCCAAGCGTCTTGCTATGAGTTCATACTACTATTCTACACTTTGTGCACAGTTTGTTTCCGTGTATAGGGCTAGCTTCCATTTCAGTGTTGCAGCTGGGGCAGGTACCAGGGATCGGATCGTCGGAATCATAGAACCACCAGTAATATGTTGGCCATTGCTTTGACAACACACTGCTGACGGCGAGACCTTCAACATTGACCTGACCAGTCCTGTTCAAGAGGTTTTCCTTTGCCCACGCCTCGTACTCACCGGAGTTGAGCCACAATTCGTACAAGGCGCTGAAGACCTGGCGCCAACTGGCGACATCATCAACCACACCGTCGGAAAGCGCAAGGCGCTCGGGGTCAATAGATCCTTTGCATTGGTAACAATGGATAGGATTATCGGTGAGAGTGTAGACAAGAAGGAGTTCATTCACTTCATCACACTCGCAGACCTCGGACTCCGTCCACGGTCTCAATTTGGCGTAGCTATTCATCATTTCGGCTCACAACTCCCTTTTCTCCCCCGGCGATCTTTCGCCGGGGGAAGCGAACCCGTCTGCTGTAGTATGGGCTCCTGGAACGGCGCTGCAAGCTGTTTCTCGGTGGTTCGGGCTACCTTGGCTGGGAACAGGGGGCATTTGGACTGCCCTTGGCCCGGAATACCAGTGTTGTGGTAGGCGTCGTGTAACTCGGGTGGTCCGCTATGCCTGACCCCAGTGCCGCCGTGGAGTCCGGGGAGACAGGTCTCCCCGGCGGGGCTCGGGGCTGGCCCCGGCCGGGTATCGACGAGTCGGATCGTCTGTGTGGGCGGATCGGGGGTCAGGTTCAGTTGGCGTAGGTCTATCTGGCGGCGAGGCGCACGGTCTTGGCGGCCATGTCGGTCAGGGAGACCTTGTGGTAGCCGGCAAGACCGGTGACCAAGGTGTCGTTGAGCGGGGCAATCCACTGCGCGGGCATGGCCTTGGCCCCGAGCATGAGCCCGAGGACGCTGCCGGCGGTGGCCCCGTTGCAGTCGGTGTCGAAGCCGGGCATGACGGAGATGCAGATGGTCCGACCGAAGTCCTTCTCGCCCCAAAGCAGGGCGGCGGCGACGATCTCGGCGTTGCTGATGGTGTGGCACCAGTCGTGCCCGACGTTCTCGTCCCAACGCTCGGCGATGTCGGCGAAGGCGGCCTGTTCGGGGGTGCCGGCGGCATGCAGATCCAGGATGTGGTGGATGCCTACAGCCAGACGGCACTGGGCGGGGATCTGGGCGAGTCCGGCGCGGATGACGGCCGAGACGTCGTCCAGCACGTAGGCGGCGGCGAGCATGGCGGCTACCCACATCTCGCCATAGATGCCGTTCTTCACATGGCTGATACTGGCATCCCGCCA
>JABGQJ010000369.1 GCA_018648945.1 Victivallales bacterium | reverse complement strand
CTCAGGGCCTTCGGCATTCCATCATTCCTTCATTCCCAATACACATCGGATGTCTTGAACACGGGGCCTTTCAGGCAGGTGCGGATGTACTCCCAGCCGTCGGTGTTGTCGGCCTTCATTTTGACGACGCAGGCGAAGCAGGCCCCGACGCCGCAGCACATGGCATGGTCCAGGCTGACCTCGCCATCGAGGTCGCGCTCGGTCAGAATGCGGGCCAGGGCGTAGAGCATGGGGTTGGGGCCGCAGGAGACGACGAAGGGGGCTTCGGTCTCGTCCAGCGCTTGTTCGACCAGGGCAGTGACTAGGCCATGGTGGCCTTGGCTCCCGTCATCGGTGGAGATGCGGACCTCGCAACCCAGCTCGGCTAATTCCTGTTGCAGTAAGATGTCTCCTGCCGAGCGCCCGCCAACGAGAACGAGGGGAGGGGCCGGACTGTGCTTGGCAAAGAGATAGGTGGCCGCGCAGCCATAGCCGCCGGCCACCACGATGGGCCGCGCGCCCGTCGGGGGTGTGGAGAAGCCGACCCCCAGGGGCCCGAGCAGGTCCAGGACGGTTCCCTCGGGCAGTGTGGCGAGATGGGCTGTGCCCTCGCCGACGATCTTGTAGATGATGCTCAGGCGTCCCGTGTCGGCGTCCACATCGTAGATGCTGAAGGGGCGCCGGAGAATCCGGTGTTCGAAGCCGGGCAACTGCACATGCGCGAACTGTCCGGGTTGGGTTGCCGCGGCAATCGCCGGGGCATGCATGTCTACCTGGTAGTAGTCGCCTTGCAGGCGCTCGTTGGCTAGGATCGGTGCTTCTTCCTGGATACGTTCCATGCTTTGCCTTCGGCTGGTTGGGGACGGCGGCTGGTAATCTAGAACCATGCCCCCAAATCGCCCCTCTGGCAAGTCGCCCGCGCGCGACAGCCATACTGTATGCCAGGGGACGGAGCCCGGAGCCCCCACAGGGGGGGCGGCATGCCTTTCTCGCGAGCCGTCCCTACTTCCTCCGTCCGCTGCCGCGTCGCACACCGGCGATGGCGGCAAGCACGGCGGCGAAGATGGCGATCTTGGCGGCCGTGAACCAGGAGACGGTGCCGGCGACCAGCCCCTGCGCCACCGCGCCCGGGAAGAGGTCGGGAATGGTCCATGCCCACAGGGCCTTGATCAGGAACAGGACCACAACGAACGCCATGCAGGCCACGATGGCCCCGGTCAGGAGGCAGCCAAGCAGTTTCTTGCGCATGTCAGTGTCCTTCCCTTGCTGTGGGCATCGTGCGTAGCCTTCCTGCGGAACATCGCCGTGGTTCCCTGATTCCCCCCACGATACCACGGGTTAGCACTGGTGCCCACTGTTCCGCTTCAGTTCAAGTTGAACCAACTGCCGTTTTCTGAAAGGGAGACTTCCGCCTGGATCTGGTCGCGCTGCTGTCGATGCGTTTGGTCGTATGCCACCGCCTCGGTGCGATCGCGATTAGCTTGCCTTCTTCGGTCCCTGGCCGTGGCCAGTTTCTCCTTGCGCCGGGCGATGCGCGCGTGCGGATCGCGGCGATGCAGAGGGCCAGGAGGAAAAGCTCGACAATGCGCGTGGGGCGTGGAGTGGATAGGGGGCCCTGGGTCAGACTCTCTGCATGGTCTTGGCGGGGAGGTATCATTCTGCTGGCACTTCCGCTATATGCGGGCGAGGACGGCACGACCTTCGATCCGGTAGGCAAGGGTGACGAGCCAACCGGCGGCGAGCCAGGCGGCAGCTTGGGGCTGGGCGGGCTCGTTGCGCCACCAACCGGGTTGCGTGCTAGCGGCTTCGGCGGCGTCCCCGAGCAGGCGGTTGATCTGGCCCAAGGCGATGATGCAACGGTTGGTGTCGGCGGGGATGGATTGGAGGTGCTCGTAGAGCGGGAACCAGGGGGTATCCGACGGGGGCGGGGGAGGGAGATCGCCGGCCGGCATCGCTTGCGTGGCGAGTTCGCGCAGATCCAGGTCCAGGTTGTCGGCCAGAGCATGGTCGGCAGCGTAGCTACCCGCGATGGGTGGTTGGACGGTGAGATCCTCAAACACGTTGCCACTAACCACGCACGGCCCGGCGTCGCCGAGGTCGATGCCCTGCTGCCCGGTTTCGTAGACACTCTGGCGGATGATGTTGCCAGTGATGGTGTGTCCGCCAGCCCCGCCGGCATCACGGAACACGAGGGCGCCCTGATCGTTGTCGGTGCAGATGTTGTTGGCAATGGCGAAGCCGCTGTTGTGCTCCTGCATGAGGATGCCGGTGTCGCAATGGAGGTAGTTCGAGGTGATGGCGATGTCTCGGCAGTCCACGGCACGGATGCCGATGGGGAAGCCCTCGATGGTGTTGTTGGCGACTACGTGTTGGGCGGTGCCATCGAGGATGATGCCTTCGGCATGGCCGTAGGCGAAGTGGTTGTTGACGATGCGTACCTCGCGGCAGTGCCTGCCGATGTAGACGTGTTCGCGCTGGATCTGGCCATCGTTTTGGCTGCGGGTCTGCATGCCGTGGAGGGTGAGGTGGTGCAGATTGTCGGCGTGAAGGGCGCGTTGGCAGTCTCGCATCCAGCAGTCCCGCACGGTGACATTGGTGGCCTGGGGCGTGATGCGGATGGCGGTGTCGCCGAAGTGGTGGAAGGAGCAGGCGTCGATCAGAGCGTCGTTGGGGTAGCGGAGGAGGAGGGCGTCGCCGCAGTCGTAGTTGCCTTCGAAGGCAAGATCGCGGATGGTGATCTTGAGATTGGGCCACCAACTGCCGACCACCCCGCAGAGATCGATCATGGGGCTGCCATCGGTGGCGGTGTAGCGGAGGACCGTACCTCTGCCATCGCCGCAAAGCTGGAGGTGCTTCCCCTCGCGCAGGTCGAAGTGCACGGTGCGGTCGATCTCGTAGATGCCAGCGGGGAGGTGGAGGACGCCGCCCTGGTCGGGCAACTGGTCGAAGGCTGCCTGCAGATCGCCGACCTCGGCCACGTTCAGGCGGACGCCTTGGCTCACGATGCGCATCATGCCTCTCCCTTCGTCAGGACCAGAACGGCGTGGGCGGCCATGGCTTCGCCTTGGCCAATGGCACCGGCGCCTTCCATGGTCGTGGCCTTGACTGATATCGCCTCTTCGGGAACGCTGAAGATGGCGGCGACGGAGCGGCGGATGGGGCCGATGTGCGGGGCGAGCTTGGGGCGTTCTGCCTGGATGGTCGCATCGAGATTGCTCAACCGCCAGGGCTGCACACGAGGGTCGGCAAGGACATTGCGAAGCAGGTTGGCGCTGTCGGCACCGGCCCACTCCGCATCGGTGTCGGGGAACCAGTACCCGATGTCGCCGAGGGCGAGCGCACCGAGAACTGCATCCGTGATGGCGTGGAGCAGCACGTCCGCATCTGAGTGCCCGAGCAGGCCCCGGTCCCAGGGGATGGGGACGCCGCCCAGAACCAAGCCGCGGTCCTGGACGATCCGGTGCAGGTCGTAACCATGGCCAATGCGTATCATTGGGCGTCATCCTGCCGGTTGGCGCAGACAAAGAAAACGGCGACGCGTGAACGTCGCCGTGGAGAGTCAGGAGAGTGGGAGGCCTACCAGGCTTCCGTGATCTCGGCGACGGCCTTCACCGCAGCGTCACGCAGGGCCAGGTCGTAGGCGGCGCGCCGGGCCATCTGAGGGTCAGGCAAGCGGTTGTAGTCGCCGACGCCCTTGACGGTGCAATCGGAGACGAGTGGCGTCTCCTTGCCTGGGACCTTCACCGTGATATCCAGCGTGATCGTCGCCCGATAGAGGCTGCTCTGGTATTCGTGCTTGTCGTCCTGGCGAGCGTCTTCATCCCGCTGCTTGGTGGCGGCCAGGGCTTGGTAGTCGATGGTGCGGATGGTGGCGGTCAGGATGGCGTCGGCTGTGCTGACGGGAACGAGCTTCAGGGAGCCATCGATCATGATCTTGTCGGCCAGCTTGGCCTTGAGAAGCGTGGCGAGTTGCGGCTCGCGCGTGCCATTCTGAACGTCGCCGATGGCGATGGTCTTGACCTGCGGATGCATGAGGGAACCCCACCGATACTGGCAACCGGTGAAGAGCCCCGCGATGAGGACCGCGAGAGTCAGACGGACATGCATGGTCGTCAGAACCTGTCTCATTTGCCTTACTCTCCGTTGTCGAGCACGTTCACATCGCCCACTGGCAGGAGGAACTTGCCGGAATCATCGCCCCCGGTGAGAGGGGGATACTGCTTGGCCGTGCCCTGCGCCTTGGGGGGCTTCGGGACGGTGTTGAGCATCTTCACAACCTTGTCGGCCAGCCGGGGCGAGGCGGCGAGGTCGGCTCGGGCCTCGGCCTCTTCGGCGCTGACTGGGGTGCCCGTCGCATCGTCGTCGAACAATTCGCTGACCAGAGCCCTGGCCTGGTCGGCGGCAGCGGTATCCGGGTACTGGCGAATCAGGTCGTGCAGGTAGCGTCGCGCGGCAGGGAGCCGCCGATGGCTGGGGCTGGTGTAGAAGACGGCGAGCTTGTAGAGGTCCTGCGCCTGCTGTTCGTCGATCCGGGCCACCGCCTGGACGGCCTCGTCGCGGCTGGCGTGCTGGGGGTTCTCCTTGAGGAATGCGGCAAGCTGCCGGCGGGCCTGGCGGGCGAGCCGCCCGTCGCCGTCGCCGGCTTCGCTCTGCTCAATGAGCAGGCGGGCGTAGGCCAGCCGGGCTCCGGACACTTTGGGATGCCCGCCGTGTCGCCGGATCAGTTCCTGGTAGGTGACGACGGCCTCTTCTTCGCGGCCGCTGGCGACCTGTAGTTCGGCCAAGCGCAGGTGATCGCCGATGGTGCCAGTTGCCGTCGGGGTTTCCTGGATGATCGTTTCATAGATGCGGATGGCTTCCGGGACATCCTTCATCCGGAAGGTGCCGATGGTGCCGGTTGCCTCCATCTCGGCGAGCTTGCGCAGGCGCTGCAAGATATGGGCCTGCGGGGCGTACAGGGGATAGGAACGGAGAAGCTTGAGGTAGGCGTCTTTGGCGTAGGCATAGACTGTGGCGCTGTAGTAGCCATTTGCTTCGCCGAGGAGGGCCTTGGCCCGGTTGCGGTCGTCGGGCGCGTACACCTGGCTGCGATGGTGGGTAGAGGCCGCCTTCTTGTGGTTACCCTTGGCCTCCAGTCTCTTGGCCTTCTCCTGCAACGCTGCGAAACGCGCGGGGTTGGGCTGTTTCAGATAGCGGGGTTCGGCCATCGCGTGGCCGAGGCCGAGGAGGAATGCCAGCAGGATCAGTGGACTGCGTTTGAACATGATCTGTCCCTACCTATCTGTCTGCCGGGGGAAAGTGCCCCATGGTGGGTGCAAGTGAACTCGGGATGAAGTGGGCTCCTACATCCCAGAACAATGCATCTTCAGAGTCGCGAAACCATAGCACTATTAGGACTCGGTGCAACCGGGGCGAAGGCGGGGAATTGGGTTCCGGACTGGACGGGGTGCCCCGGCATGCGATATTGCCCGATCCCGGCGATGCTGGCGGTCGGTCCATCTTCCTGGAGAATCTGCATGTTCGGTTTGCGTTGGAGTGTCTCTATGGCGTGCATTCTGTCGGTATCTGCCGCTACGGCTGGGGACGAGGGTGGGGGCGTGATGGCGCCCAAGCTGGCCCCCGGCATTGTCCTGACCTTCGACGATGCGTCTGTGGCGCAGTGGGAGGCGGCTGCTCCCCTGTTCCTGAAATACGGTGCCCGGGCCACGTTCTTCGTTTCGTGCCCGGACCGGCTATCGGCCGGAAAGGTGGCTGGCCTGAAGCGACTGGCGGCTGCGGGGCACGCGATTGGCTGCCACAGCTGGCGACATCGGCGGGCGGTTGATGTGCTCAAGGACCACTCGGTGGCTGAGTATGTGGCGATGGAAGTCGAGCCGGCGCTCGCGAAGCTGCGCGAGCAGGGCTTTGCTCCCACCAGCTATGCCTACCCGTCCAGCAGTCGCACCGCCGCCACGGACGCGGCGCTTCTGAAGCTCTTCCGCCATCTGCGCACCGGCGGCGCGCCGGCAAAGGGGAAGACCTTCGCCGAGAGTGGCGGGTTCTTTGTCAAGGGCAGCGAGCTGAGCACGCATGGCTGCCTGCTGGGCAAGGGGATAGACCGGGCAGGCGAGGGAGTGCATCCGGACCGCACGTTCCCCGACATCTTCGCCGCCATGCAGCGTGCTGTCGACCGGCGGGAGGTCGTGGTCTTCTACGCCCACATCATCTCGGACCGAGGACCGGGCCACTATCTAACGCCCGCCGCCCTCGAGAGGATCCTGGCGAAAGCCAAAGACTTGGGACTTGCCTTCTACACCTACGATGACTTACCCTAGGCCAGGGGAGTGCACCGATGAGCCAACTGACCGACCGACTTGCCGAGGTGCAACCCTACTGGGAAGCCTACTGGCGTGGCGATGTGCCGATGGTGGTGTCGGCCGTGCCCAACTCGGAGTGCGATCGCGTTCTCCAGCCGCCATGGGGCGCACTGCGTCACCAGTCGGTGGCGGAAGTGGGAGCGCAACTCCTGGGCTGGGCGCGGTCCCACGACTTTGCGGGCGGTTCGGTCCCAGGATATGCCGTCTCGATGAGCACCGGCTTGGTGGCTCAGTTGGTGGGGGCGAAGTTGGAGACCTGCGGCGACAGCGCCAGGGTGATCCCATGCATCGAGGACCTGTCCACTGCCGAGATTCGCTTCGACCCCGAGAGCCCACTGTGGCAGCGTTTCGTCAGTTGCGCGGGGGAACTGCAGGAGATCTGCGGCGACGAGGTCATGATCTGTGCGCCATGTCTGGGCGGCAACTTGGACCTGTTGGACGGACTCCGGGGCACCACCGAGTTGCTCCTTGATCTGATCGACAATCCCGAGGGCGTGCATCATTGTCTGCGCCAACTGGACGCCGTGCATCAGCAGCTGATTGCCCGGGCTGACGGCATCTTCCGAGTGCCGGAGCTGGGCAAGGTCAACCGCCATGGCATGTATTGCCGGGGGCATCTGTCGATTCCCCAGTGCGACTTTTCCTGCATGATCAGCCCGGACATGTTCCGCGAGTTCGGCGTGCCGTACCTACAGAAGGAAATGCAGCGCTTGGTGGGGGTGGAGTACCACCTCGACGGTCCCGATGCCATCTGTCATCTGGAGGCCATGTGCGAACTTCCCGAGGTCAATCTGATCCAGTGGGTGCCGGGTGCCGGCAACGAGCGGCGCGACTGGACGGAGCTCTTTGACCGGATCGATGCGCTGGGCAAGGGGCAACTGCGCGGCGGCGGATTGGCTGGGTTCGAGGCGGCGCGCAAGCGGTACTCGTCCCCGTGGCTCTACTGGATGATGGGCGGCATGTCCCCCACCGAGGTGAACGCGTTGACGCGTGAGATCATGGGCTGAGCCGGAGCGGTCAGACTGGTTCTCTCGACGGCCCATCCCGCTGGGAGCGAGAGCAGAGGGCTGCCAGCAACAGGACGGGGTCCACGGAGGCGTCCGTGGCAGTGTCAGCCATTGGCTTGGGCGGAATGTGTGGGCGCTTCACTCGCCTGAAGGAGAAGGCGAGACGCCTTGGCCACTCTCCGCCCTGCGCCCTGAGTCAATGGCATTGATGTGCGTCGGCGTGACGACCTTGAGGACCATTCCACCTTGGGGGGTGTAGAAG